>JBILPX010000264.1:0-4839 GCA_044373565.1 Roseomonas sp. | reverse complement strand
CGGGGAAATCCTCGGTCGTGGTCAGTACAAGTGCTGCGGATTGCCGACCGCGCTTATCCCCACCCATGGCTTCTCCGGCATCAAGCGCCGTGATCAGGCGTTCTGGCAGCGCAAGGCCCGCATTGGCGCGGAAGCTATCAAAACTTGCCTGCACCACAGTCCCGCCCGAGAGCATATTGCCGGCCACGCTGAAGCCATCGCCACCGATATGCCCGCACCATTCAACGCAATTATCGCCGGTCCAGGCGGCGTTGCGGCCATGGCGATCCACCGCGTGAATCTGCCGCAGGCCCTTGCCTTCATCACCCACCAGCGCTGCTTCAATGGCCTTGGCGGGTGTCAGGCCGCGTTCCAGCCCATGCAGCACGGCGGGGCCCAAATAGCGGTTGCTCATGGATTGCGTGCTGACGGCACCGACGCCCGATTTCAGGAAAGGGCAGGTGGCGCCAACCGCCAGGTTGCAGGTGGTGACGGCAACCGCGAAGGCGCCCGAAGCGGGATCATGCGCGACAATGGACCAAGTCATACGGCGGGTCTTTCTTGAAATTTCACGAAGAGACCTTAACCGCGAGGCGGCGCTTGCAGGAAGCCCATCCCATGCCAAAATAAGCCGAAACGGGAGGTTTCTTGCCATGACTATTTCCATCTCACGCCGCGGCTTTGCCGGTTTGGGCCTTGTGTCGCTGCTGCCATCAGCGGTTTCCGCGCAATCTGCATGGCCGGATCGGCAGGTGCGGCTGATTGTGCCCTTCGGCGCCGGCGGCGCGGTTGATACGCTTTCCCGCCTGGTGGCCAATGGCTTTGCCGCACAGGCGAATGGTCAGGCCTTGGTGGTAGAAAATCGTTCTGGCGCTGGTGGCGCCATTGCAGGCGCCGTTGTGGCGCAGAGCCGGCCGGATGGTTATACGCTGATGATGGCGGATCTTGGCGCCAATTGCATCGGCAAGGAATTACAGCCCGCGCTGAATTACGACCCGATGCGCGCCTTCACGCCGATTTCGCATTTGGTGAATCTACCGATTGCCGTTGTTGTTCCGGCCAATCTGCCTGTGCAAACGCTGGAAGACCTGATGGCCCGTGCGCGGGCGCGGGCCGATGGCATTCAATATGCGTCCCCTGGTGTTGGCCATGTCAGCCATTTGGCCGCCGAGCTTCTGGGCCGCCGTGCTGGCGTGAAGCTCACGGCCGTGCATTACCGCAGCGGCGCTGATGTAATGCGAAGCCTGATCCAGGGTGAAACGGAATTCTCCTTCCCTTCCGTTTCAACCGCGCTTCCCTTTATTCGTGAAGGTCGCGTGCGTGCCTTGGCAATCGGCACCCCAGCATCGGTTGCGGCGTTGCCGGGCGTGCCCGCCGTGGCGGCGACTTTCCCAGGTTTTGAGGCAATGACCTGGCACGGCATAGTTGGCCCCGCCGGCATGCCGGATGACGTGGTGGCCGCGGCCAATCGCGTGTTCCGCGCCATCATCACCTCAGCCGAGGTGAAGGAAACCGTGCAGCGTGTGCAGGCGGCTGACGTAATAGCCTCCAGCCCCGCGGAATTCGCGGCATTGATTGCGCGTGATCACGCGAAATGGACGCCCGTGATCCGTGAGGGAAATATCCGCGCCGAGTAAAACCCGGCGCGGTATGCGCGTTCAGCAGCCAAGCTTATCGGCCAAATCTTCAAAGCTGGTCGCAATCGCGCCCCAATCCTGTTCGGCCTTCGTATCCGTTGCCTGATCCGCCCCGTGTTCATTGGGGCGGAGCACGAAGGCCGTCGCCAGCCCGCATTTGCGTGCAGCGGCCAAATCCCCGTTATGCGCGGCGACAAGTGCGACTTGCGCCGGTTGCAGGCCAAGAATTTCGCAGGTGCGCAAATAGGCTTCCGGCTGCGGCTTATAGGCTTTCGCCGCTTCAGCACCCAGGATCGCATCCCAAGGCATGCCCGCGCGCTTCGCCATATTCGCCAGCAGCAGGATATTGCCGTTGGATAATGGTCCAATGAAGTGCTTGGCCTTCAGGCGGATAAGCCCTGGGATGGTATCGGGCCAGGGGTCCAGCCGATGCCAGGCGCGGTTCAGCCACTCAAGCTCCTCCACACCCACGCCCGCTACGTTCACGCCGAAATCCTTCAAGACGCCATCAAGGTTCTCACGATGCAGCACATCAAGCCGCGTGAAGGGGCGCCGCCCGCTGCGCACTTCTTCCATGGCGGGTTGGTAGCGCTTGCGCCAGGCATCGGCGAAGCGATGCGGATCAATATCGCTGCGCCCATGGCGGGCCAGGAATGTCCGTGCATCGCGTGCGATGCCATTACGCCAATCCACCACCGTGCCAAAAACATCGAAGACTAAAGCCTTCACTTCTGGAAGCGCGCTCATACTACATTGTCCTTTTCTGGAACGGCCCATTTCTTTTCGAAATCCCAAATATCCGGGAAGCCCATGAGCTGGGTCATTTTATTGAAGCCATAGGATTCGCCAAGCGCCAGGCTATCGCCCGTTGCCTTCAAATGCGCATAGGCGCGTTCCAAGGCGGCGGCGGCGGCAAGGAAGCCAATGGCGGGATAGATCGCCATGCCATAGCCAATTTCCTGTAAGCGCGCGGCGGGCAGAATGGGCGTACGCCCGCCTTCGACCATATTCGCAAGCAAGGGTTTGGAAATCGCCTTGCCGATGGCGCGCATTTCATCTTCGCTTTCCGGGCTTTCGATGAAAACGATATCAGCGCCTGCATCGCCATACATGCGCCCGCGGCGGATGGCTTCTTCCAGGCCGAGCGTGGTGCGGGAATCCGTGCGCGCGACAATCAGGAAATTCGGATCGCGCCGCGCTTCGGCGGCAACCTTGATTTTCAGCACCATTTCCTCGGCCGGGATCACGCGCCGGCCCGGCGTATGGCCGCATTTCTTCGGCATTTCCTGATCTTCAAGCTGAATGCCGGTCATACCGGCGGCTTCATAGCCAAGCGTGGTGTGGCGCACATTCAGAAGGCCACCATAGCCAGTATCGGCATCCGCTACCAAAGGCGTTTTGCACCCGCGTGCCATGGTGCCCATGCGCGCGACCATATCGGCATAGGTGGCAATGCCCGCATCCGCGACACCAAGCGCTGAGGCAACAGCGCCAAAGCCCGTGCCATAGATGCAGTCAAACCCCATGCCATCGGCGATCTTGGCCGAGATCATATCGAAGACACCGGGGGCGAGGATGAAGCGCTTTTCGTCAAGCGCCTTCCGGAGCGATGGGTTGGCCATAAGACTTCCTTTATTGCTTATTGAGGACGGATATGGCCGGCAGCGCTGGCCGCGGCCCAAATACGATCATCGCGCTGCATGGCTTCCAGCAACGCTGCGCCTGGGCGCATATCGGCTTCCACACCAAGCGCCATTAGCCGCTGCTTGAAGGTCTCATCGGCAAATACGGCGCCGACCGTGCGGTAGATGCGGTCCACCAATGCGGGCGCCATGCGCGGCGGCCCGAGCATGGCGACCCAGCCGGAAAGATCAAAATCGCGCACGCCCTGTTCGGCGGGCGTTGGCGCATCAGGGAAGAAGGGCGAACGCGTGCCGGTAGAGGCCGCCAGCACACGCACGCGCCCGGTTTGCATATGCGGCATGGCGCTGACCGTACTGGTCCAGCCACTCGGCAAATGCCCGGCGACAATGTCGTTCATCAAAGGCCCACCGCTGCGATAGGCGATATCGGGCATTTCCACCCCTGCGCGCCGCGCCATTTCTTGCCCGATGAAGGAAGACAGCGCCTCGGTTGAACCAGTGCCGACCTTACCCGGATTGGCCTTGGCATAGGCAAGCATGGTGCTAAGCGAAGCAAAAGGCTGATTGGCGCCGGCCACCAGCACCATGGTATTCCGTGTCAACATCGCAATCGGCGTGAAATCTCTGATGGCGTCATAGGGCATGCTGGGCAGATGGTACTTGTTCATGACATGGGTTGAAACCACGACCAGCAGCGTATGCCCATCAGGTTCCGCCCGCGCGACCACCTCGGAACCAATCACGCCCGCCGCTCCGGCGCGGTTTTCCACAATAAAGGGCTGGGGCAACGTGTTGCGCAAGGCCTCACCAATCGCGCGGACCAGAATATCCGTCCCGCCACTGGCGGCGTAAGGCACCACCACGCGCACGGGTTTGGTGGGCCAAATGATGTCTTGCGCTTGTGCAATCCCCGGCAATGCGCTTGCGGCCAGGGCACCAAATAGCGCGCGTCTTTCGATCTTCATTGTCCTGTTCCCATCAATCCACACGTGCGCCCGTGGCACGCACAATCGGGACCCATTTATCAAGCTCAGCCGCAATGAAGGCGCGCGTTGCTTCCGGCGTCATGCCATCCGGGATGGTATTGCCAAGCTGGATCAACCTGTCCCGCATTTCGGGCTTGCGGAGCGCAATGGCGATTTGCTCATAAAGAAACTGCCGGATCGGCAGTGGCGTACCGAGTGTGGCGGACCATGGCGTCCAAGTCGTGGCCTGGAAGGCAGGCAGGCCCGCTTCAGCCGCAGTGGGAACGTCAGGTGCCATGGGTGAACGCTCTGGCGTGCCAATGACAATACCGTTCACTGTGCCATTCTTGATATGCTCAGCGAGGAAGGAGATTGTGTCCGACTGGAAGCTAATGCGCCCAGCCATTAAATCCTGAAAAGCCGCTGCTGATCCGCGATAGGGCACATGGGTCGCGGACACGCCGAGCAAATGCAGCAGCAAGGCCGAGGAGATATGCCCGGTCGAACCATTACCGGAAGAACCATACAGCACATTACCGCCACCAGCTGCGACCGCTGCACGAAACTCCGCCAATGTGCGTACATTCATGGAAGGATGGGTCGCCAGCACAATCC
>JBILPX010000262.1:0-4860 GCA_044373565.1 Roseomonas sp. | reverse complement strand
CCCGCTTGGGCGCTGCTTTTCCTCATGATTGCCACTGCCGGCTGGCTGGTTTGGGGCCGGGCGGGTTTCGCCGGGGCCAGCCTTGCACTCTCAATCTATGCGATCCAATTGCTGCTCAATGCCGCCTGGTCTGGCTTTTTCTTCGGCATGCGTCGGATGGATCTGGCCCTTGCGGATTTGTGTTTGCTCTGTCTTTCCATCCTGGCCTGCATCATCACCTTCTGGCCCATTGATGAAAGGGCCGCCTGGCTCATGGTGCCTTATCTCGCCTGGGTGAGTTTCGCGGGGGTGCTGAATTGGACCATGTGGCGCATGAATCCGGGCCCGCAGCGCTGATCGCCTTGGCACTTATCGCCTGAGCGACGCTATGGCATGATCCGCATTCACAAAGAGGATGACATCATGACCGAAACCATGAAGGCCGCCATGGTCACCGCCGATGGCGTGAAGGTACAACAAGCGCCACGCCCAGTACCGGGGCCGGAACAAGTGCTGGTGCGCGTGCGCGCTGCTGGGCTCAACCGCGCTGATCTTGGCGTGGCGGCGGGCCATGCGCATGGCCGCATGGGGGGTGCGGGCACCATCCTTGGCCTGGAATTCGCCGGAGAGGTCGCTGCGGTGGGCGCTGGCGTTACGGGCATCAAGCCAGGTGATCGCGTGATGTGCGCGGGTTCTGGTGGCTATGCCGAATATGCCATTGCGGATATGGGCCGCGTGCAGCCCGTGCCGGATCGCAACATGTCCTGGGAAGAAGCCGCCACCTTACCCGTGGCGCTTTCCACCATGCATGATGCGCTAATTTCCAATGGTCGTTTGGCCAAGGGTGAAGCGGTGCTGATCCTGGGCGCTTCCAGCGGCGTTGGGCTGATGGGCATGCAGATTGCGAAGCATATGGGTGCGGGGCTGGTGATTGGTACGTCCACCCATGCCGAACGGCGCGCGCGGTTGAAGGAATTCGGTGCGGATCATGCGGTGAATACCAATGATGCCGATTGGGCGGATCAGGTGCTGGCGCTGACCGAAGGGCGCGGTGTGCAATTGGTGATTGATCAGGTCTCGGGCGGGACCATCAATGCCGCCATGCGCGCCACCGCCATTCTGGGCCGCATTGTGAATGTCGGGCGGCTTGGTGGTGCGCATGGCGATTTCGATTTTGATCTGCACGCCACACGCCGCATTGCCTATATCGGCGTCACGCATCGCACACGCAGCGTGGCCGAAATTCGTGAGGAAGAACGAGTCGCAAAGCGGGATTTACGCAAGGGCGTGGATGAAGGCGTGTTTCACCTTCCGATTGACCGCGTGTTTGCCCTTGATGAAGCGGTTGAGGCTTTGGCGCATATGAAGGCCAATGCGCATCTTGGCAAAATCATCCTGAAGACCTGAAGGAAACCCCCATGGCACGCGATGCAAGCCTGATCATTCGTGGTGGCACGCTGGTGGATGGCACCGGCGCGCCGCCTTATGAAGCCGATATCGCCATTCGTGATGGCCGTATTGTAGAAATCGGTAAAATTTCTGCGCGCGGTGCGGATGAAATCAATGCCAAAGGGCTGATCATCACGCCTGGCTTTGTGGATATCCATACCCATTACGATGCCCAAGCGACTTGGAGCAGCCGGCTGCTTTCTTCTTCCATCAATGGCGTGACCACGGCGCTGCTTGGCAATTGCGGCGTCGGCTTCGCGCCGTGCCGGCCTGATCGGCGCGATATGCTGGTGAAGCTGATGGAAGGCGTGGAGGATTTGCCAGAGGTTGTGCTGACCGAAGGCCTACCCTGGAATTGGGAAAGCTTCCCCGAATACCTGGATGCTTTGGATGCGCGGCCTTACGACATGGATGTCGCCGCCATGGTGACCCATGCGCCCTTGCGCGTGCATGTCATGGGTGAGGCAGCCGAAGCCCATGCGGTGGCCACACCTGATCAATGCGCGGAAATGGCGCGCTTGACCGCGGAAGGTTTGGCCGCCGGTGCGCTTGGCTTTTCAACATCGCGCGCCATTGCGCATCGCACTTTAGATGGGCGGCATATCCCAACCCTCGGTACGCCAGAAGCGGAGTTGGAGACCATCGCGCGCGCCATCCGCGCCCATGGTTCGGGCTGGATGCAGGTGATTTCGGATTTTGACGATCCGGAAGATGAATTCGCGCGGCTGCAACGCATCGCCGCCGCATCAGGTCGGCCCATGACTTTTTCGCTGCTGCAACGGGAATCCAAGCCGGGGCTGTGGCGCTGGCTGCTGGATAAGGTTGAATCCGCGCATGAGGCAGGTGTGCCCATGTATGGGCAGGTGATGGGCCGCCCTGTTGGCTTGATGTTCGGCTTTGAGCTTTCACAGCATCCCTTCCTGATGCGCGCTTCCTATCAGGCCATCGCGCATCTGCCCTTCGAACAACGCATCGCCACTTTGCGTGACCCCGCTTTGCGCGCGCGCATTATTGCGGAACCTACGGAAGACACAGCGCTGCGTGTGCGGCTGAATAATTGGGAAAAGATCTTCCCGCTGGGTGATCCGCCGGATTATGAGCCTCCGCCGGAAAAATCAGTGGCCGCCATGGCCGTCGCGCGCGGCATGGATCCCGCGGCGCTTTGCTATGATTTGATGTTGGAACAGGATGGCCGCGCCATTCTGAACCGCCCCATTCTGAACTATGCCGATGGAGACCTGACCGCGATCCGCAACATGGTGACGCATCCGCATACGCTGATGGGGCTTGGCGATGGCGGCGCGCATGTTGGCTATATCTGCGACGCATCCTGCATGACCCATATGCTGGTGCATTGGGCGCGCGATCGTGCGCGCGGGCCGCGCCTGCCGCTGGAATTCGTGGTGAAGCGCATTTCGCGTGACAATGCCCATGCGCTCGGCCTCAAGGATCGCGGTGTGCTGGCGGTAGGCAAGAAGGCCGATATCAATGTGATTGATTTCGGCCGGCTGGCGCTTGAGATGCCCAAAATGCATTACGATCTGCCCGCCGGCGGCAAGCGCCTGATCCAGAAGGCTGATGGCTATGTCGCCACCATCGTCGCTGGCACGCCGGTTTATCGCGAAGGTGAGGCAACCGGTGCGCTACCCGGGCGCCTGGTGCGGGGCGCGAAGGCGGCTTAGGCCGTCACGCCACCGCTGCCGGCAAGCCCGCCCAGATTTCTTCAAGGCTGAGCGGGCGCGCCATTAGGCCCTGATCGGCGCACCAGCGTGATGCCAATTCCAGCGCTGGGTTCAGCGCGGCGCGGCTGCGTGGCACCGTGCCGGCTGCGTTGAATTGGCGCAGCACTTCAGCCACCAGCGCGGCATCGCGCGCATGCGCACCCTTCATCACCACAAGATGGTTCACGGGCTTGAAGCCGTAGCGCGCCTGAAAGGCTGCACCCGCCGCGGTGGGGTCTGGGAAAACCGTGCGCACATCATCACCCGCGGGCAATTCGAAGCCCATAATCGCGGCATCAAGCGCGCTGCTTTCAAACATACCATTCAGTGTTTCGCCAGCGGTGGCACGCTGCACCCAGGGCGGGTCGCGGAAGCTTGGTTCATGCGCGTCTTCAAACGTCACCCAACGCATGGCATCCGCACGCAACCCGAAGCTTTCCTGCAAAACACCCCTGATCCACATGCCGGTGGTTTGGCTATAGGCGCGCACGCCAATGCGCTTGCCGGCCAAATCGGCAGGGGTTTCGATGCCCCTCCCCGCACCGCAGAACATCGCCGTTTCCTGAAAGCGTTCCGCCACCACCAACGGCAGCAGCACCAAATCGCGCCCGGCGGCTTTCGCCATCAGAAAAGTCGCGATGGCCATTTCGCTGATGTCAAAACGCCCTTCGCGCACCATGGGCGCGAAAGCCTTACTGATGGGTTTCACCACCTGCATCGCAAGGCTAAGGGTTTCACTTGCGGTCTCTCCGCGATGCAGCGCCATTGTATGTGGGTAATCATCCACGCAAATGGAAAGTGTGGCGGCATTCATGCGCCAATCTCCTCAAAGAAAGCATCCACCAAGGCGTTGAAGGCAGAAGCGCGTTCGAAATGGCCGGAATGACCGGCCTTATGCACCACGGCATAACGCGCGCCAGGAATGGCACTGGCCATCGCGCGCGCGGCGAAGGGTGGCAGCACAATATCTTCCTCACTTGGGATGAACAGCAGCGGACATTGCGCGGCGGCGAAGGATTCCGGCGCACGGTTGCGCCCCACCTGCAGCCGCGCGCGCACCGCTTCGCGATCAAAGCCGCCGGTCAGGCCATAGACATGGTTATAGAGGTGATAGAGCGCCGGCTGTTCCGCCGCCATGCGCGCGCCGGCAGCAGGGTTGATATTGCGCTTCAACCCCGCCTCACGCGCCGCCGCGCTTTCTTCCTGCCAGGTTTTCAGGCGCGATTGTTCAGGCTCACGCATCTGCCGCGGGTCGAGCGTGCCGGTGGTGGCCCCCAGCACAAGCGCCTTCACGCGCCCAGGGCGCAGCAGCGCATATTCAACCCCGGTCCAACCGCCCATGGATTGGCAAATGATGCGGATATCGCCAAGGCCAAGCTCATCCACCAAGGCCTCCAGATCGGCGGCATAGGCAGCGGGATCAGGCCCTTCCGCCGGCGCGGTGGAAGGGAAAAAGCCGCGATGTGAAAAGGCCACGCAAGTATAGCGCGGCGCGAAATGCGCCACCTGCTGCCACCAGGACATCAGATTACCGCCGAGCCCATGCGCGAAGACAATCGCGGGCCCTTCGCCCGTGACTTCATAGCGAATGCGCGCATCGGGCCGTTCTATCCAGCCGGCGCGGCGCGGTGGGGCGGTAAACTCTGCTGGGTTGGTCATGGCGGTCTGGTCCCCAAATCTTGCCCGATATCATGGGCCAAAATGCCCGGCC
>JBILPX010000263.1:0-4860 GCA_044373565.1 Roseomonas sp. | reverse complement strand
TTGGCCATCACTTCGCCGCGCCGCGTGCGCACGACAACGCGATCTCCACGGCGCACCGGCGCGGCGGGGGAGACGATCACCACATCCCCATCACGAAACACCGGTTCCATTGAATCGCCGGAAATCTCCAGCGCATAGGCATTGGGATCACCGATATCGGGCAGTGAGATTTCATCCCAACTGCCGCCCACCGGATAACCGCCATCATCGAAATACCCCTCACCACCCGCCTGAGCCAGGCCGATCAGGGGGATGCGCCGATTGACCACACCGCGCCCGCCGCGGGAAATCGCGGTGGCGCCAGTGACCAACGCCGCGAAATCATCCATCCGCGCACCAAGCGCATCCAGCACCTTGGCGATGCTTTCCGTGGAAGGCCAACGCGCGCGGCCATCCACGCCGACGCGCTTCGATGGGTTGAAGGCGGTAGGGTCAAGCCCAGCCTTCTTCGCCAGCCCCGAAGCCGAGAGCCCGTATTCCGCCGCCAGCGCATCAAGCGCGCGCCAAATATCCTCATGCCGCATGGGCTAGTTCCTCATTGTCCCGTGGGTCCGCGGGGGTCCCGACTCCAGATATGGTTCTGGTTTATGTGCAATATATCCTAGGTCTTGTGTCAAAATTCAATAGGTCAGTTTTCCTTTTTTTCTCTTGATCGTGGCAATTTATGCGGTTATTCTCCCTTTGTTCCACAACCATAAGGCGAGATTTCCCCAATGATCGCAGTACAAAAGACCCATTACAGCCCCCGCTTTGCCTCAATCAGCCAGGCCGAGCCCTTCCATTCAGCCGAGGAAGCCTGGTTCTGGACCATGGCCGCGCTGATGGCGCGCCGCGATGGTGCGCGCATTGTTGCCGGCAAGGGCGACAAGCAGCGCCCCTGCGAACCGGATGATGTTGTGAAGTGCCTGGACCGGCTTTATCGTCACCGCCGCATTGACCTGACGCATGCGCGCATCCTCCGCATTTGGGGCGAAAGGGGTGCCGCGCCGGACGCGCGCTACCCATCAGAAAAGCATGATTGGCGGCTGTGGCGTGAAGCCCTGGATCGGCTTGAATGGCCGCTGCGCGTGAAGGGCATCGTCGCATGAAGCAACGTATTTCCCATGCACATATTGAAGATTCTCAACAATCCATCTGGATCATCTTCGGTGGCCGCGCTGATCAGCCATGGCTCTATCCGCTCCGGCGGGGCTTTCGCCATTGCTTCGCCGCCATTCATGAAACCGAAGGCTGGACCGTGCTGGACCCGCTTTCGGGCCGGCTTCTGGTGGCGCGCTTGCCGGTTGATGCGGGCTTCGATCTGCCTGGCTTTTACCGTCGCGCGGGGCTTTGCGTGAGCGGCCCTTTCACCCCCAGCCCCGCCGCGCCGCGGCTGCTGCCGCCCATCTTCGGGCTGAGCTGCGTGGCGCTTTGCCGTGCCCTTCTGGGCGCAGATGCGCCGCGCGCTTTGACCCCCTTTGGGCTCTATCACAGGTTGCATAATCGCCCTAAAAATTTTCTAGGAAAAATATCTTGACTCGCACTTGGCTTTAGGCTATCAAACTCACGCCAACGGGCGAAGTGCGCCTGAAGGTCTTCCTCTCTCGCTCCTCCCGAAACTTCCATGAGCCCGGCCTCTTCCACAAGAAGGCGCCGGGCTCATGGCTTTTTGGCGGGGCGCCAACCTTTTTCAGGAGAAGCGCGCGCATGGGTGGCCTATTCCAAGCACCGAAGCCGAAAACCACCGTTCAGCCCGCCGCGCCGCCCTCTGCGCCCCCACCTGAAGCCGTAGCTTCGGAAACACGCATTGAAAATCGCGAACGTGCCACACGCGGCCTGCCCGGCACCATCGCAACCTCCGCACGCGGTCTGCTTGGCAGCATGCCGGATTTCTCTGCAACGCGTCGCTCCTTGCTTGGGGAATGAAGCAGATGACCCCGCATGATATCCTGGCGCGCTACGAAGCCGCCCTTGCCGCGCGCCAACGCCATGACGGCATCTGGCGCGATTGCTACAACCACGTCCTGCCACCCATCGGCAGCGGCGCCACGTTGTTTGACGCAACAGCCGCTGATGCGGCGGAACAGCTTTCCGCATCCTTGCTCGCGGAACTCACACCGCCTTGGTCGCGCTGGTTCGGCCTGGCGCCTGGCCGCCCAACGCAAGATACCGATGAACAGCAAGCCGCTGCCGTTTTGGAAGAAGCGGCAGAGATGCTGCAAACCCACCTCGATCGTTCCAATTTTTCGCTTGAAATGCACCAGGCCTTTCTTGACCTGGTGATCACCGGCACGGGCCTGATGCTGGTGGAAGAAGCCGCACCGGGCGAAGCTTCTGCGCTGCGTTTCACCGCCATCCCAATGCAGGATGCGGTGCTGGAAGAAGGCCCATCCGGCCGGCTGGATACGGTGTTTCGCGCGCTTCGCATGAATGAAGCAGCACTTGCCCAACGCTTCCCGAGCAGCCTGCCGCCACGCCGCAAGGGCCATAGCGTGGATGAAACAGCCCATCGCGTGATTGAAGCGATTTGGCCTGATCGTGCCGGCTATCGATTCGCGGCCATCATGGCCGATGGTGATGCACCCGTGTTGCTCGCGGAAGGCAGCTTCGCAGAGAATCCCTTCATCGCCTTTCGTTGGCTGAAGGCACCTGGCGAAAGCTATGGCCGCGGCCCGGTGGCGAAAGCGCTACCCGATATCCGCACCGCGAATAAGGTGGTGGAATTGGTGCTGGCCAATGCCTCCATCGCCGTCACCGGCATTTGGCAGGCAGAAGATGATGGCGTGCTGAACCCTGCCACGGTGCGGCTGGTGCCCGGCGCCATCATCCCGAAGGCGCCCGGGTCTTCCGGCCTCACGCCGCTTGCCGCCCCCGGCAGCTTCGATGTTTCGCAGCTTGTGCTGAATGATTTACGCACGCGCATCCGCACCGCCTTGCTGGCCGATAGGCTCGGCCCACAGCGCGACCAGCGCATGACCGCGACCGAAGTGCTGGAACGCGCCGCCGAAACATCACGGCTTTTGGGTGCCACTTACGGGCGGCTGCAAGCAGAATTGCTGACACCGCTGATCGCGCGCTGCATCTCAATCCTGCGGCGACGTGGCGATGTCGCGCCGCTATTGCTCGATGGACGCGAAGCGGTGCTGCGCTACCGCAGCCCGCTCGCGCAAGTGCAGGGCCGCGCGGATGCGGCGAATGCGCTGCTGTTTCTGGAAGCCTTGCGCGGTCTTGGCCCGCAAGCGGTCGCTGAAATCAATATCCCCGCCACCACACGTTGGCTTTCCCGCACCCTCGGCACGCCCGCCGAAATGCTCTCATCCCCCAATCAGGAGTAAGCCCCATGCCCGAGGATCTGCTGGCCAATGCGCTTGGCGACCAGGCCACACCATCAATGCGCCCCGAAGATGTGCCAGAGAAATTCTGGGATCAGGAAGTGGGTCAATTGCGCGTGGACGCCTTGTTGAAATCCTACCGCGAATTGGAACGCCGCCTGTCGCAGCGCATGGCGCCGCCCAGCGCCGATGCGCCGGAAGAAGAAGTGCAGCGCTTCCGTCGCAGCCTTGGCATTCCCGATAGCCACGGTGAATACCAAATCACGCCCAAGCATGATCTTTGCTGCGCTGATGATGACGTGAACAAGCGCCTGCATGAAGCGGGCTTCACGCCGGCCCAAGCACAGCTTGTCTATGATCTGGCAGCCGAACGCCTTTTGCCGATGATTGCCGAAGCCGCTGCGCAATTCGAAGCGGATCGCCAGGTGGAAAAACTGCGCGAACATTTTGGCGGTGAAGAACGCTTCCGCCGTATTGCGCAACAGCTTTCCGCCTGGGGCCGCGCAAATTTACCGGATGCGGTGTTTGAAGCGCTCTCCACCACCTCAGAAGGTGTCATGGCGCTGTATCGCATGATGGAAAAGGGCGAGCCGGCCGTCACGCGCAAGGCTGATGCGGCACCGGCCACGGATGAGGCTGGCTTGCGCGAAATGATGCGCGACCCGCGTTACTGGCGCACGCGTGAACCCGAATTCGTCAAGCGAGTCACGGATGGCTTCCGCCGCATGGTGAATGGCTGATCCAGCTTCCGGTGGGGCTTGAGTCGAAAGTTACTCGCCCTGACCGAAGGGGGCGGGTGCGCGCAACCCCTGAACGCGCACCCGCCCCACCCCTTTGCCGCCACACAACCCGAAATGGCGTGGCGTGCCTTCGCCTGACACCGGCCCATTGCGTCAACCGGCGCGGCGATTTCTCCCATAACCCTCAATGAAAGACAGGTAACCGCATGTCCGGAACCATTGAACAAGCCTTCGTCAAGCAATTCGAAGCCGAAGTCGCCGAAGCCTATCAGCGCCAGGGCAGCAAGCTGCGCCCCACGGTGCGCAGCAAGACCGGTGTGAAGGGCGCTTCCACCATCTTCCCGCGCGTCGGCAAGGGCACGGCCGCGGCCAAGGCGCGCAACGGCGCCGTGCCGGTAATGAACCTTACCTACAGCAATGCCGAATGCTTCCTGCAGGATTATTACGCTGGCGAATGGATTGACAAGCTGGATGAAATCAAGACGAATGTTGATGAGCGTGGCGTCATTGCTAATGCTGGTGCCTATGCGCTGGGCCGCAAGACCGATGAATTGATTGTCGCTGCCCTTGATGCCGCGACCCAGGAAGCGGTTGGCACTGGTATTGGCCTCGCTGATACGGATGGCCTGACCAAGCAGAAAATCCTGATGGCGTTTGAAATGCTGGGTGAGGCCGATGTGCCGGATGATGGCCAGCGCTTCGCCGTGGTTGGTTGGAAGCAATGGTCGGAATTACTGCAAATCCAGGAATTTGCCAGCACCGAATATGTCGGCGATGACGCACTGCCCTGGAAGGGTACGCAAGCAAAG
>JBILPX010000261.1:0-4868 GCA_044373565.1 Roseomonas sp. | reverse complement strand
CCCGGCCCAATTCTGGCCTTTCGTGCCAATCCTGTGCGGCGGGGTGAGAGTGTTGTCACCTATGGCTTCCCGCTGGCCGGGCTGCTGGCGGCGGGGCCAACCCTGACCACGGGGGAGGTCAGCGCACTCGCGGGGCTTGCCAATAATGAACAGCATTTCCAGATCAGCGCGCCGGTGCAGCAGGGCAATTCTGGCGGGCCTTTGCTGGACCGTCAGGGCAATGTGTTGGGCGTGATTGTTTCCAAACTGAACGCCCAGCGCATCGCACAACGCACCGGCGATATTCCGCAGAATGTGAATTTTGCCGTCAAGGGCACGGAAGCGCTGGGGTTCCTGCGCCGCGCCGGCGTGGAACCCACGCTACGCGAAAGCGCGCCCACGGAATTGAGCGCGCCCGAGGTGGGGGAACGCGCGCACCCGAGCACGGTCTTTATTCGCTGCGAGAAATAGCGGCGTATTCTATACGGGCCGACGTAGCGCGATATCGTAAAGCGCCTCACCTTCCAGACAGAAAAACGCCACAGGCCAACCGCTGGCGGCGGCGAATTCACACACAGCCTGATGCACGCCAAGCACGCCAAAGCCAGGCCGGATGATGCGCGCGAAATCATTGAAAATCAGATAGCCGCCCGGCTTCACCTTGGGCGCGGCAGCCGCAGCATCGGCGCGCACCGCCTCATACCTGTGATCCGCATCCACATAGATCATGTCGAAGCAGGCGTCAGCGCGCGAGGCGAGGAAGGGAACCGACAAGCCCTCATGCCGTTCCACACGCGGGTCCGCCAGCACATCCGCCTGGCAAAGGCTGAAGGTGATATCGGCCAAATGCAGCCTTTCGGGTGCCATGATATCCAAGATCGCGCGCGCGAAACCACCCTGATAGGTGCCGATTTCCGCAACAATACCGCCCTGCGGCAGCCGACGGAGCATTTCGATGCGGTCGGTGAGTAACTGACAGCCTTCAAGCTGCGCCTGCGGAATTTGCGGGGCCGGCGGCGGCACAGGCTGCACCGCAAGGCGCCCAAGGCGAAGTACGCGCTTCACGGATTCTGGCAGTAAGCGACGGAGCGCCATCTCAGATCGGTAAAAAATTTCCCCTGCCACCAAAGCCCCCTGCCCCGACCACAGGCGCGTGTGGCACATTCGGGGAAACGGGTCGAGGCACAACTCTCGCCCGAAGCGGGGTCAAGCCCCGTCTATCGCCTCAGCAAGAGCCGCGAAGGATTGCTCAACGGGTGAGATCTCGCCCTTTCGCTGGCGCAGCACTGCCTCAATCCGCGGCGCAAGCTTCACCGCCGCATCCGCTTCCGGGTCATGCCCGGCCCGATAAGCGCCAAGCCGCACCAGATCCTTGATCTCGCCATAGGTGGACAGCAGGCGCTTTGCCTCCATCACCAATTGCCATTCATCTTCTTCCAAAACCCCCGGCATGCTGCGCGATACTGAGCGCAGCACATCCACCGGTGGGTAGCGCCCGGCCTCGGCTATGGCGCGATCAAGCACGACATGCCCATCCAGGATGCCGCGCACCGCATCGGCCACGGGTTCATCATGATCATCACCTTCCACCAGCACGGTGAAAAGCGCGGTGATGGCACCCGGCGAGTTATCCGGCCCCGGCCCCGCGCGTTCCAAAAGCCGCGGCAATTCAGTGAAGACCGAAGGCGGATAGCCGCGCGTGGCCGGAGGCTCCCCCACCGCCAGGCCAATTTCGCGTAGCGCCAGGGCAAAGCGCGTCACGCTATCCATCAGCAGCAGCACTTGCAGGCCCTGATCGCGGAAATGCTCGGCGACCGTCATAGCAGCATAGGCGGCTTCGCGCCTGAGCGGTGCGGCGCTATCCGATGTGGCGCAAACCACGACACTGCGCGCAAGCCCCGCCGGCCCCAGATCATCTTCAATGAATTCGCGCAATTCGCGCCCGCGTTCACCGACCAGCGCAAAGACAATCACATCCGCCGCCAGCCCACCCGCCAGCATGGCCATGAGGGTGGATTTACCAACGCCGGAGGCCGCGAAAAGCCCAAGCCTCTGCCCGCGCCTGACCGGGGTAAACAGATCAAGCACCCGCACCCCCAAAGGCAGCCGCACCCCAAGGCGAGAGCGTTGGCCGGCTGCCGGCGCCGGCGCATGGGTTGGGCGCTGGATGGCGCCCGGTGCTGGCATGGGCCCGCCATCCAGCGGCCTTCCCATCGGGTCCAGCACGCGCCCGAGCCAGGCATCGGAAACTGGCAGGGCCGGGCGCGGCGCCAGCGTGGCGCGCATGCCAGATGTCAGGCCCGTGAGCGGCCCAAGCGCAATGGCCTGCGCCTTGCCATCCCGAAAACCGGCGATTTCCGCCATGACTGGCGCGCCAGATTGCGCGGTGATGGCGACTCGATCCCCAATGGCCGCCAGCGGGCCGAAGCCGTCCAGCGTAATGGTCAGCCCGGTGATGGCATTGACGCGGCCATGAACCCGTTCGCGCGGCAAGGCGCCCAGGGCAGCGGCGGTGGCGTGGAAATCAAGCAGCATGCATCCCTTCTATCACGCATTGGTCTCGGCTGGGTAAAGACTCATGCGCGACATTGGCAAGCACCGCTTGATTCTTCCGCCCCTTCGGCCCAAGGATCACGTCCATGATCCTGCTGATCGACAATTACGACAGTTTCACCTTCAACCTTTTCCACTTCCTGGGCGATCTTGGCGCCAGGGTGGAGGTCAGGCGGAACGACGCCATAGACCCGCAAGGGGTTCTGGCGATGAAGCCCGAAGCCGTGGTGCTCTCTCCCGGCCCCTGCACGCCCAATGAGGCCGGCATCTGCCTGCCGCTGATCTCGCTCGCCGCCGAGGTGAAGCTACCGCTTCTGGGCGTCTGCCTTGGCCATCAGGCGATTGGTCAGGCCTTTGGCGGGCGGGTGATCCGCGCGCCGGAACCCGTGCATGGCAAGGTCTGGGATGTGCATCATGGGGGTACGGATGTGTTTGCCGGCCTGCCTTCGCCCTTCTCTGCCACGCGCTATCATTCCCTGATTGTGGAACGGGAAACCCTGCCCGGAAGCCTGCGCCCAACCGCTTGGACGGAAGATGGGCTGATCATGGGCCTCGCGCATCGGGAATTGCCGGTTTGGGGCGTGCAATTCCACCCGGAAAGCATCGCTTCCGCCCATGGGCATGACCTTCTGCGTAATTTCCTGAAGCTTGCCGGCGCCACCCAAGGCGCAGCCGCGCCTGCCTGACCCCATGTCGCTGAAACCCATCCTGGCGCGGCTGGCTGATGGTGCGCGCCTGACGGAAGCCGAGGCCGAAGAAGCCTTCGGCATCATCATGGCAGGCGAAGCGACACCTGCGCAGATCGCCGGCATGCTGATGGCGATGCGCGTGCGCGGCGAAACAGTGGCCGAGATGACCGGCGCGGTGCGCGCCATGCGTGCGCGGATGGTCGCGATTGAAGCGCCGCCGGGGGCCATGGATATCGTCGGCACTGGGGGCGATGCGGCGGGTACGCTGAACATCTCGACCACCACCGCCATGGTCGTGGCGGGGTGCGGCGTGCCGGTGGCCAAGCACGGGAACCGCGCGCTGTCGTCACGTTCCGGGGCGGCGGATGCCATCTCGGCGCTCGGCATTTCGCTTGATGTGCCCATGGGAAAACTGCCCGAAGTGCTGCGCGATGCCGGCATGGTGTTTCTGATGGCGCCCCGCCATCACGCTTCAATGCGCCATGCCGCTGGCCCGCGCATGGAATTGGGCACGCGCACCATTTTCAATCTGCTGGGGCCGCTGGCCAATCCCGCCCGGGTGAAGCTGCAAATGACCGGCGCCTTTTCACCCCAATGGCTGCGCCCCATGGCGGAGACGCTGGCCCGACTCGGCACTGAACGCGCCTGGTTGGTGCATGGCGAAGGCCTGGATGAACTCACGCTTGCCGGCGAAAGCCAGGTGGTGGCGCTGGAGAATGGCGCCATTCGGGAGTTTAACGTGATACCGGAAGATGCCGGCCTCAGCCGCGCCCCGGCGTCGGCCTTGAAAGGCGGGGACCCGGCGGAAAACGCCGCTGCGCTGGAAGCCCTGCTGCGCGGCGCCCCTGGCGCCTACCGCGATGTTGTGCTGCTGAATGCCGCAGCGTCGCTGATCGTGGCCGGCAAGGCAGCGGACCTGAAGTCCGGGGCAGCTTTGGCCGCCAGGGCCATAGACGAAGGGGCCGCGTTTGGAGTATTGGCCCGCCTTCGGGCACTATGCCCCCCCAAGGACACTGCTGGATGAATGCACCCCATATCTCGGTGCCCTCGACCGATGTCGCATCGGTCCCTGACACCCTGGCCCGTATTCTGGCCGATAAGGCGCGCGAAGTCGCCGAACGCATGGACATAACCCCGCAGGCGGAAATTGAACGCCGCGCTGCGGCCGCGCCGCCGCTCCGTGACTTTGTTGGCGCGCTTTGTGATCGCATTGGCGAGGGCCGCACCGGGTTGATTGCGGAAATCAAGCGCGCCTCCCCCTCGGGCGGCTTGATCCGCGATCCGTTTGAACCGGCGGCACTTGCCCGCGCCTACGAGGCGGGCGGCGCCGCCTGCCTTTCCGTGCTGACCGATGCGCCCTGGTTCCAAGGCGCGGTGGAACATCTGGAAGCCGCGCGCGCCGCGTGTTCGCTGCCGGTGCTGCGCAAGGATTTCATGATCCATCCCTGGCAGGTGTTTGAAGCCCGCGCCATGGGGGCGGATTGCATTCTGCTGATCATGGCGGCGCTGACGGACCAGCAAGCCAGCGAATTGGAAGCGATTGCTCGTTCCTTGGATATGGCGGTGCTGGCAGAAGTGCATGACCAGCGCGAATTGGACCGCGCGCTTGGGCTGGAAACGCGGCTTATCGGTATCAATAACCGCGAC
>JBILPX010000029.1:0-15950 GCA_044373565.1 Roseomonas sp. | reverse complement strand
TCATCCGTAAGCTCATCATCCTCAAAAACGCACCTCTCAAAAAAGGCAGAAAATGGGAACCAAGGGTGGCTTGAACGTCACGGATACTCTAATCTCAGTCCTATGACCGGTTTTATCCTTTCCGTCCTTGATCAATCCTCGGTCGCCTCGGGCCGCAGCCCGGCAGCCGCTGTGCAGGAAACCCTGGCCCTCGCCCGTCATGTGGAGGCTTTGGGCTTCAACCGCTACTGGTGCGCAGAACATCACAATAGCGAATCGCATGCCGGCAGCGCGCCGGAAGTGCTGCTGGCCGCCATTGGCGCCACCACCAGCCGCATTCGCATCGGTTCCGCTGGTATCATGCTGCCGCATTACAGCGCGCTGAAAGTGGCCGAGCAATTCCGCATGCTGGAAGCGATTGCACCTGGCCGGGTTGATTTGGGCGTGGGTCGCGCACCAGGGTCTGATGGGCGCACGGCCTTCGCGCTCAACCCCGATGCGGCGCGGGCGGCGGAACGCTTCCCGAATCAAATCATGGAAATCCTGGGTTGGCATGGCGATGGCCTGCCGGAAGGCCACCCCTTCGCCAGCATCATCGCCCAGCCTGTCACCACCACGCGCCCGCAAATGTGGGTGCTGGGCAGTTCAGATTACGGCGCGCAGGTCGCGGGCTATTTCGGCCTGCCCTATTGCTTTGCGCATTTCTTTTCTGACGGCGGCGGCAGCGAACAGGTGATTGAGGTCTATCGCCAAAGCTTCCAATCCAAGCCCGACCTGCCCGCGCGCCTCACAGTGCCTTATCCTGCCCTTGCCGTGTTTTGCCTGGTGGCCGACACGGAAGCCGAGGCACGGCGCCTATTCCGTTCCCGCGAGTTATGGCGTCTCAAGCGCGACCGCGGCATGTTCCTGCCCCTGCCGAGTGTGGAGGAAGCCGAAGCCTACCCCTATTCCGATCTGGAACTGGCGCGGCTGGCGCAAATCCGCGCCCAGGCCATGGTGGGCACGCCGGAACAGGTGCGCGCGAAGCTGGAAGCGCTTTCAGCGGCGCATGGCGGCATTTCTGAATTCGCTGTGATCACCCATTGCCATGATGCCGCGGCGCGCCAGCGTTCCTATACGCTGTTGGCGGAAGTATTTGGCATGAGTGGCGAAGTGGCGCCCGCCCTGGCAGCAGAATAGGCGTTTTACCGCTCACGCCGATCAAACTGCGTGATGATGATGGCGCTCTCTCCGCGTGAGCGTGCCTTACGCAGCCGCCACCAGATGGTGATGGCGCCAACCGCACCGGCAGCCAGCACAATCGGCAGCAAAACCCCGATGGCCAGCACGGCAAGCGCGGCCAGCAGCAAGCCGCCAGCTGAAAGCGCCACCAGTATAGCAACGCCGCCAAGCCGCGAGAGGAAGCCTTCAAACCCGCGCGGCGCTGGGGGCGGTGGCGGGTCGCGGAATTCGCCCTCGGGCGTCATGTCAATAATGATGGGCGGGCGTTCTTCGCTCATGAGATGAGACATGGGGTGCAGCCTGCCCCCGGGTCAAGCCTCGTTTTGTTACATACGGTGTCGGAAGGCATCCAGCCGGGCATAGATGTCGCCATGCGGCAGGCTGGTCAGGTCATGATGCTCCTCACCCGTCACCGCTTTCCGGGCAGGGCCCGGCAGATGCGCAATGATGGCCTGCGCCACCGGGGCTGGGGCGATGATGACGACGCTGTCCATTTCCTTGGCGGTGAGTGCCGCGGCCAGATCATGCGCCAGACCTTCCAGGAAATCGCGCCTGGCGTGTTCCTTTGGGCTGTCATCCTTGCCATCGCGTTCCATGGCACTGCGCTGCACGGCCCCGGCGCTGGCAAAGGCGCGGCCTGGCTTGTCTTCACCCAATTCGGCATCACGCATGCGCGCTTCCGGCGCGTCCCAAACGCGCAATTGATCATACCCTGAATCCTGCTTGCGCTTCACATAGGCTTGGGCGCGGCTGCCATTGGCCAATAGAAACCAATGCCGACTTGGATCGGCGTTGCTGGATGTGGTGGGCATAGCGGGGCTCCCTGAAAAATCCTGGGAAGCTTTTGCTTTGGGTCATGCAGCACGTCCTTGCGCTCGATCAAGTGGCTGATGCGGACGGCAAGGTTGCGGCGAGAATTTTCCTGATGCGAATATAGGCAGAGGCGCTGTGGGCGGCCTTGCGCGCGCGCCGCCTTGCGCCTCTGCCCGCTCGAAACGCCTACGGCCCGAATAGGGCGTAGATATCCGCCAGCGTGACATTGCCCGCCAGGATCACATCATCACCCGCACCACCATTCAGGTTATTGGCAAGGCCATTTCCAACCAGCATATCATTGCCAGCGCCACCGGTAAGCGTAATGCCGGTAATCCCAGCAGCGATTTGCAGTGCCTCCAGCTGATCAGGCATGGAGATGGTCACTGAGGTAATGATGGTATCCGCGCCACCGCCGGTCAATTCAATAATCTGGTCGGAGGTATAGTTCACAAAGTAGAGGTCATTGCCGATACCGCCGCTCAACGTATCGTTGCCGGCGCCGCCATCTAGGGTGTCATTGCCATCGCCACCTGACAGGCTGTTGCTTCCGTATTGGCCTACCTGCAACAAGTCATTCCCGGTTCCACCAGAAAGCGAATTGCCACCGGAACCTCCAGTTACAAAGCCCGCATAGAGCGTGTCATGGCCAACACCGCCATCCAGACGCACCGCAGCGACCGAACCGCCAGCATCAATGTTGTCATCGCCATCACCTCCGTTGACGCTATCCGCGCCAGCCGTACTGTAAATGGTATCGTTACCCGCGCCACCCACCATGGTGTCGGCGCCAGAGCCATCGTACAGTTTATCATTGCCGGCGCCGCCATCAAAACGCACCGCATCGGCAAAGCCGAAAGCGCTAATCTCATCATCGCCTTCACCACCGCTCAGACTATCAGCGCCGCCATTGCCGTAGAGCGAGTCATTGCCGATGCCGCCATCCATGGTATCGGCGCCATTGCCGGCATAGAGATGGTCTGCGCCTGCGCCGCCGGAATAGGAATCAGCACCACCCTGGCCATAAAGCGTGTCAGCATCGTCGCCACCATCAAGCGTATCATTGCCAGTAGCGCCAGCAAGCTGATCATTGCCGGCACCGCCGGCTAACGTTACCGCTACAGTGCCGAACGCATACAGGTAATCACTGCCATTGCCGCCAATCAGACTATCGGCGCCGCCATTGCCATAAAGGGTATCCGCATCATCGCCGCCTGACATGGTGTCATTGGCAGCTGAGCCCTGCAGTAAGTCATTGCCCGCACCGCCATCCAGGCGCGCAACATCGGAAGGACCAAAGGCGTAGATTTGGTCATTGCCCGCACCACCGCTCAGACTATCGGCGCCGCCATTGCCACGGATAATATCATTCCCAGCGCCACCGGTGATGGTATCTGCAAAACTACTCCCCTCGATGATTTCAATGCCGAACAGGCGATCCAATCCGCCAAAAGCATCCAGTGCCGTGCCGGTGGCAAGATCAACGCTAACCCCCTGGGTTGGGCTACCGAAGTTAGTTGTATAGATGAAATAATTTACAGCATCAACGCCTAGGCCGCCATCAAAGGTATCCGCGCCGGTTGAACCGACGAAGAAATCGGCTCCATTACCGCCCAGCATGCTGTCGTTGAAGCCGCTGCCCCAAATCTGTTCGATCCCGGCCAGGCTATCCGTACCGCCCTGGCCATCCTGGACAATGCCGGTGACCATATTCGCCGTAATGCCGGTGGTGGCATTGGCATATTGCGCGACATCCGCTGTGCCAGCGCCGCCATCCAAGGTATCTTTGCCGGCATCGCCGCGCAGATAATCATTGCCATTGCCACCAATCAGCGTATCGGCATAGGCGCTGCCATAGACATTTTCGATCCCGACCAAAGAATCAATGCCGCCTTGGCCATCCTGCGCCTGGCCCGTGGCCAAATTGACGCTGACAGCCGCCGTGGCGAAGCCATACTCAACCGCGTCACCGGTACCGCCAGCGCCATCAATTGTATCGTTACCGCCATTACCGCGGAAGGTATTGTTGTTGCTGTCACCAATCAGCCTATCATCGCCCGCGCCACCGCGCACCTGTTCAATGCTGATCAGCGTATCCGTACCGCCCAACCCATCATTGGCGCTCCCAGTGGCGAGGTTCACGCTGACGGCTTGGGAAGCAGCATTGGCAGCATAATCGGCCATATCGCTTGTGCCGCCACGGCCATCCATCAGGTCATTGCCCTGCCAGCCGCGGAAGCGATCATTGGAAGCACTGCCGAGCATGGTATCGGCAAAAGACGTCCCATTCACCGCCGTGATGCCCACAAGGCTATCGATGCCGCCGAAGCCATCGGTTGCGATGCCGCTGGTCAGATCAACGGAAATCCCGCCAGTCAGGTTGGCGGAGGAGGTATTGTAATCTGCAAAGACACCATTCTGAAGGTAATTATCAATGATAGTGTCATTGCCGGCGCCGCCGAACAGGAACAGATTGACATTCCGTGTCGCCGCTGTGGTGACGGTGATGAGGTCCCCGTTAATGGACCCGATAAGCGCTTCAAAACCCTGGATGCTATCCGTGCCTTGCGTCGCGGTGCTGACCGTAGCCGTATTGATCCCGGTATTACCACCGCTTGAAGTGATGGTGGCCGTGATCGCCTCACCGCCCGTTTGGTTATAGCGAATACTGTCCGAGGTTCCCGCACCGGCATCAATCGTGTCACTGCCAGCTTCACCAAAGATCACGTCATTATCATTACCACCAGCAATGCTGTCAGCGCCGTTGCCACCGTAAATCGTGTCATTGCCATCATTGCCCAGAATGGCATCATTCCCATCCAACCCCAGATAGCTGTCATTGCCTGCAAGCAGGTCAATCACATCATTACCAGAAGTGCCGGTAAGCGCGTCATTTCCAGTCGTGGGGACAGCGACCACCGACACCAGGCTTTCAACCGCAAGTACTGTCGCGCTACCGTTGGTGAAGGTGACAAAGCCATCCGCCGTAGCACCGCGATTCCAGCCCGTATCCTCAAAAACCAAGCTATCATTGCCGCTGCCGTAAACACGCAGCACATCGGTGTCTGAAAGCGCAATGACGGCCGTGCGAGTCAGTCCCAGCCGGCTGCCTGTCCCCGCAAGATCAAAGGCCTCAATGCCAGTGATGCCATCCAACTCACCGGGGACGGCGATCGCGGAAATCTCATTAACGCCGCCGCCCACCAAGGACACCGTATCATTTCCAGACGCGTCATCAATGATCGGATCAGCATCCGCAGAAGCAGCCATCAGGTAAAGATCATCGCCGCCGCCACCCAACAGGGTTTCATTACCCCCGCCAGCAACCAGGGTATCAGCCCCATCGCCGCCGGCCAGTCTGGCATTTCCATTGCCGCCCTGAATCAGGTCATTGCCAAGACCGCCCAAAACGGTATCAGCGCCAGCACCGCCAACCAGCGTGTCATCCCCATTACCGCCAGACAATATATTGGCTACACCATTGCCCAGCACCGAGTCATTACCCGCACCGGTCAGGACATTTTCGATTCCAGAGAGGCTGTCATTGCCCAAACTGCCAGAGGTTACGGAAGCAGCAAGGTTGACCGTAACGCCCTGGGTCGCATTCGTCAGCCCCTCATAACTCAACAGGTCAATGCCATTGCCGCCCATATAGCTGTCAGCGCCGTCACTGAAGGTAACGGGCGTATTATGTGCAATGATCGTATCATTGCCGGCCCCGCCATCAACCGTTTCAACCCCAGCGCCGACAGACAAGACATCATCACCATTACCGCCAGTGACCTGTGCGGTCATGTAACTCGCGCCCAGCGTAACGCTATCATTGCCTTCGCCACCCGCCATGCTGAAGGCCCCACCCATAGCAATGAGGCTTATGGGCGTGCCAATGAGCGTATCATCGCCACCATCGCCCATTAGGGTGCCAGCCTCCACAAGTTCAACTTTTAGAATATCATTGCCATCGCCGCCGAACAGGCGACTACGACCGGCGCCTGATAGGTCATCATTACCATTACCGCCCTGAATCAGGTCATTACCATGGCTGCGCAAAACGGTGTCATCGCCATTGCCACCATTGATGGAATCGTCACCAGTGCCGCCAAGGATGGAATCATTGCCGCCAAAGCCTGCGATGATGTCCGAACCATTGCCGCCATCAATCGTGTCGGCGCCATTGCCGGCAATAATGGTGTCATTGCCATCACCGGCATCGATGACGGAACCGATATCGGAAGACGCAAGCCCGGTGGAGGCAATCACGGTCGCGTTGCCCGCACTATTAGACAAGGTATCAAAGCCGCCGGAGCTTCCCGTGCGCACCCAGCCGGTGTCGTCGAAGATAATCCTGTCAGCACCGCCACCAAATACGCGGAATAAGCCTGTCCCCGAAGCACTTATGGCCCGCGCCGCGGTCAGGTGTAGAATGTTGCCGCTGCCTACAAGATCAAACGCTTCAATGCCCGCCACACTGGAAATGTCACTTGTAAATATTTCCCGGCCAGCCTCACCCCCAAAGTCGACCGTATCATTTCCAGACGCATCATCAATGATCACCCTACCGGTGGCAGCGTCCACCCGGTAAAGGTCATTGCCGGCGTCCCCCATGAGCAGGTCGTTGCCGGCGCCCTTCCAGATCGTGTCATTCCCTGCGCCACCATTGATGGTGTCATTGCCTTCCGAGCCCTCAAGCTCATTGTCACCGCTGGAGCCCAAGATGCTGTCATGCATGGAACTGCCACTAGCATACTCAAAATTTAGGATGGTATCGACAGAACCGCCGTAATCAGTCGCGCGGCCCGCCGCCAGGTCAATCGTCACGCCGGAAAAAAGTCGTCCGTTGCCCGATTCATTATAGGTATAAGCCACTGCGCCTGGGCTGGAGCCAAAGCGATAAGACACCACGTCGGTCCCGCCCGCTGCATCCGCGTAATCCGCACCCGCGCCCAGCACAATGGCATTAAACCCGCTATCGCCAATGACGGTATCGTTTGAATAGCCGGTGAGGACGGCTTCGATACCGGTGAAGGCATCAGTTCCGCCATCACCATCGGAAGCGGTGCGGGTAGCCAAGTTGACTGAAACGCCCGAGGTGGGGTTGCCGCTATATGCAAGTACGTCAAACCCATCGCCACCAACAATGCTGTCATTGCCGCCCGAAGGTGCCAGCCAATCATCCTCGTTGGACCCGATCAGCGTATCGGCAAAATTACCGTACATGATTGCGCCACGGATATTGATGAGCGAATCAACCCCGCCCAACCCATCATTCACACTGCCGGATGCCAGATTTACACTCAGCCCCACAGTCTGGGAGCTATAATCCGCCACCACATACTCACCATCAATACCCACCAGCGTGTCGCTGCCCGCATCACCACGCAGGCGTGATGTGGTCTGGCCATCCTGCCCAACGCCGACCAGATAGTCGTTCAATTCACCGCCATAGACGTTTTCGATGGAGGTGAAGGTGTCAATCCCGCCCCGGCCATCAGTCGCTGTCCCGGTAATAAGGTTGACCGAAACGCCGGATGTGGCTGAAGCATCAAAATACTCAATACGGTCAGACCCAAGCCCGCCATCAATGCTGTCATTGCCGGCATTACCGCGGAAGGCTTCGCTGAAAACATTGCCAAGCAGCGTGTCACTGCCGCTGCCGCCGCGCGCAGCTTCGATGCTGATCAGGGTATCAGCGCCGCCGCGGCCATCATTGGCGCGCCCCGTCACAAAATTGACGCTGACCGCCTGGCTTGATGAATTGGTGCCATAATCCACCATGTCAAAGCCGTCGCGCCCATCCACGATGTCATTACCCGCATAGGGCCGGAAGCGATCAGCAAAGGCGGTGCCATAAATCGTGTCATTCAGCGAGGTCGCCGCAACACCGCGCACGCCAACCAGCCTATCCGTGCCAGCGTAATCCGTGGCGCTGCCAATAGGCCGACCGAGGGTGTCAGTGCCGGTCTGCAGATCAACGGAAACACCGCGCGTGAAACCAGCGCCCAAGTTGGCCGCGCTAAAGGCGTCGTAATCAGCGAAAACATTGCTGTAGGGACCATAAGGATCGGCCGAGTTGGTGATGGTATCATTTCCGGTATTGGCAAAGACAAACAGACTTGCATAAAAGGTCGCAGCATCGCTGATGTTGAATGTGTCGTTATTGGTACTACCATTCATAGCCTCAAAATTGATGACCGAATCAGTGCCCTGCGTGGCTGTCGCCACTGTACCGACATTGGAACCGCCTCTGTTGGGGCCAAGGAGGCTGATATTCGCCGTTATCGCCTCACCACCCGTTTGGTTGTAAAGAATGCTATCGAAGGTGCCCGCGCCGGCATCTATCGTGTCGCTACCGGCCTCACCATAAATCCGGTCATCGCCATTGCCGCCAGCAATGCTGTCGGCACCATTGCCACCGTAGATCGTGTCAGTGCCGTCATTGCCAAAGATGGAATCATTCCCACCCAGCCCCAGATAGCTGTCATTGCCTGCGAGCAAGTCAATGGAATCATTGCCGTTAGAACCAGACAGCGTGTCATTTCCAATGGTGGCGGACATGGTAGCTTCCTTTTATCGAAAGGTAGGCGGGCGTTAAGGGCAGGCGCACAACAGGAGCCCATGGCTCCGCTGCTTACAACGATTACTATGCCTTTTGCCGAAACGGCCGTTGTTTGCAAAATGTCAATTTTATGTCATCCGGAATGCCTTCATCGCCGTGCATTGGGTCGCAGGTTATACAGCCATTGGTTGATTTTCGATGAATCCTTTTCCCTCCATATGCGAACCGCCCTCCACCCCGCCCGCCCCTTCAAGCGCGCGCCACCCCGTGCCATCCTGGCGCTTCAGAAACAGGAAGCCAGACCATGCGCCTTGCGGTGATTTCCGATATCCATGGCAATCTCGCCGCGCTTGAGGCGGCTTTGGATGATATCGTCCGCCGCGGGATCACCGACATCATCTGCCTTGGTGATTGCGCATCCGGCATGTGCTGGCCTGGGGAGACAACGCGCCTGTTGATGGACCGCAATATCCCCACCATCCGCGGCAATCATGATCGTTGGCTGACGGATCGTGTGGCGGAGGGGTTGAAGGGCCAGGACGGCTTCGCCTTTCAGGAAACCACGGCCGACCAACGCGCCTGGCTGTATGAATTGCCCGAAAGCCTGATGCCCGCCCCCGGCGTGCTGGCCTGCCATGGCACCCCATCATCCGATGTGCGGAACCTGTTGGAAGACCCGCGCCACGGCATTCTGGTGCCATCGCCGCTTTCTGCCATTCGCGAAAGGCTCGGCGAAGATGGCATGGCAGCGCGCGTTGTGCTGTGCGGCCATAGCCATCAGTCGAGTGTCATTCATATGCCGGGCGATGGGCCTTTGGTCGTCAATCCCGGCAGTCTTGGCCTGCCCGGCTTTCGCGTGACGCGCGGTGAGCATCCACACCGTGCGGAGGCACGGTCACCACATGCGCGCTACGCCATCATCCATGTGGCGGAAGACGCCAAGCCGATGGCTGAGCTGGTTTCCATTGTCTATGACTGGGAGAGCGCTGCGCAGCGCGCGGAAGCAGTGGGGGCCAACCACGCTTGGCCGCATGTGTTGCGGACCGGCTATTTGCCGGAATCGCTGGACGAATAGGCGATCACTAAGGGTCCAATACTATCCATGCACGCCCACATAAAGCCCGCGCCGAAGGACAAGTTACTCATGCCCCAACGTGTGTTTGCCGCCTTTCTTCTGCTGATTCTCGGCATGCTGCCGCTTGAAGGTTCCGCCCGCTTATTGCCGGCGCTTGATACATCAAGCCCTTACGCAACCATGCGGTCCTTCGATCAGGAAATGCAGCGCATCGCAGAGCTTTATCAAGCTTATCGCGCGCAACCGAGTGACCGAGCGCAACGCGCTTTGGGTGCCGCAACAAGCCGCGCAACCCACCAATTGCTGGATATGAGCCATGTGCCACCAGCAACGCACCCAAGGGTGGGCACGCGGACATTGCTTGAACTTGCCGATATATTATTGCGTCTGCCGGAGCTTGCGGAAGAAACGATCCCTGGCGCGCCAGGCCAGACAGCCAGGCCGGTACCCACACGCTGGACCTTGCCCGGCACCGAGATCCGCATAGAGCGAATCAGCCAAGGTGATGCGCCGCCAGATTTTCGCTTTTCGTCCAGCACGGTTGCGCGCATTGGTGAATTTCACTTCGCCATCATTGATCAGCCACCCCTGAGGCCCGCCCCGCTGTCGCATTGGCGGCAGGCGCAAATTGACATGGTCGGCCCCTTGGTCCCGATGGGACTCATCGAAAATCTGCCCCTCTGGCTCCGCCGACCTGTTGTGGAGGCGCCAATATGGAAAATCCTGGCTACCCTGGTCGTGACGATCTTGACCTTTGCGGTGATTATCTTTTGGGGGAGCGTGATCAGGCGCCTTACACGCCACGCAACGCCCCTGCGGCGTATCGCACGCTGGCTGACCGTACCGCTTGTTATTGCGCTTACAGCCCACCTGGCGCATTTCCTCATTGATAGTCAGATTAACGTTACTGGCGTACTTGGCCTTGAGGCGCTTATCACAACGTTTCTGCTATATTTTGCCGCTGCCTGGGCCACGGCACTGGTTTGCCGCTTTCTGGCGGAAGCCATCATTGCTTCACCACGGGTGCCCGATGATGGTTATGACGCGCATCTGCTCAGGCTCCTGGCGCGTGTTACGGGCTTCATCGGTGGTGCCGGCGTACTTGTCTATGGTGCCAATGATTTGGGTTTGCCAGCCTTGGGCGTTGCCGCGGGCCTTGGTGTCGGCAGCGTTGCCCTTGCTCTGGCTTCACAATCCACAGTTGAAAATCTTTTCGGTGGCGTTTCCATATTTGCGGATCGGCCCTTCCGTGTGGGTGATCTCATTCGCTTCGATGGTCTGAAGGGCATTGTTGAATCGATCGGCCCACGGTCAACGCGCATTCGTGCGCCGGATGGCACGCTTACAACCGTACCGAATGCCGATATCGCCAAGGCTCATGTCAATAATCTTTCAGTACGCAACAGTTTCCTGTTTGAACATCGGGTTAATCTGCCCACTGGTGCAACGGCCGCGCAGATAACGGCATTGCTGGCGATGTTCAGGCAATTGTTGGAAGAACATCCAGCGATCGAAAAATCGCGTAGTCCACCGCATGTTTGGCTGACCTCGCTGGCCCCGGATTCTGGTGGGATCCATCTTTTTGCCCATGTGATCGCAAAAGATGAGGCGGCATTTCTTCATACGCAGGAAGCGCTTCTGCTGCGTATCATGAAGCTGCTCTCCGATGATGCCTTCACCGGCACCTCTTGAAACCATCATCCGATCTTCATGATATTTCTTATTGCCGCCTGGGTATAATGACCCCAGTCTGGATAGCTGACTTCTCTCGTTTCCATTTTTTTCGGATGAAAGACGCAACATGATTAGGATCCTGAAATTAGCCCTGGCGCTTGCCACGATGATGTTTTCGCAAGCCTCTGCTCAGGGGGCTTTTAACAAGACCTTGACCCTTCAGGGCGTGAATTTCCACGTCACCTGTGCCAATGAAGGATCGCAAAACACCCTGCGCATTGCGCCTTCTGGCGCGTTGCATGTCCCAAAGGTTATCGAACAAGAAATTGATGGCTCCGTGATTGGTGCAGAGGTCGCGGACCTGGATAGCAATGGCACGCCGGAGATCTATGTTTTTGTCCAATCTGCGGGCAGCGGTTCTTACGGGACAGTGGTGGGTCATGCGGTCAATCGTGGCGCATCCATCACGCCCATCGCGATGCCGGAACTCACCGACGATGCCAGGGCTTCAGCAGGTTATATGGGCCGCGATCGCTTTTCGGTGGCTGGGGATAGGCTGGTGCGCCATTTTCCTTTGTACCGTGATGGCGATTCGAACGCTGCCCCAAGTGGTGGGACACGGCAATTGCACTATCGGCTAGTGCCGCGGGAAGCCAGCTGGGCACTGCAGCTTGTTCCAAGTGAAACAAAGGATACGCGCTAGGGTCTGATGAGATTTTTGATTCGCAATTGAGTTTGTTTGTGATTGAAGCTTTGGATAGATCGCTTTGTATTGACTGACGCCCAATGAGCGAAAATGGAACCGCACTGCCTGGGTAGGCCGAGCGCCCAACCGTCGCTTTATTGAGGCGGTGCTCTGGATTGCCCGGACTGGCAGTCCCTGGCGTGATCTTCCGCCGCTGTTTTGGCAAATGGAATACCGTATTCAAACGGTATAGGGGCTGGGTCAAAGCCGATGCTTTCAAACGGCTTTTTAATGCGACATCGGGGGACCCGGACATGGAGCACGCGATGTTTGCTGCCAATATCACCCGCGCCACGCAAAAAGAAGCAAAAGGCTGCGCTGCAGGATGCTTTCATTATCATCGGATATCAGCGTAATCAGCGTCTGATCACCAAAGCGCGTGACCGCCACGGCTTCCCAATTCTCGGTAGGCAATGGCGCGTCGTTCAGCATCAGGATTGTCTCGCCACGCAGCACCGCGCCTTCGCGGGCTGAGCGCAGGGCATCAGGCGCGGTCATCACCAGCCGGGCGCTGAAACCGCCGAGCAAGCTGAAGCGGCGTTCCAACACCAGCGCGCGGCCATCGGGCAGGATCGCCGCATCGGTTGGGTGAAAGCCAGGCGCAGGCTGCCAATAAAGCGGCATCCAACGACCTGGCGCGCCAAGCCAAGCATGGCGCAATTCAGGCCGATCCGGCGGGGTGAAGGTCTCGGCAATCGCGAAAAGCTGGCCATCGGGCAGCACGGCCAGGCTTTCCAGCCCGCCATTGGGTGGCGCGGCCTCAAGCCCAGGCGGTGCCGCGACATAAAGGCCCGGCCCATCCAGCCGGCGATAGGCGCGAATGCGGTGGCGGCGTTCAAAGGCCACCAGCCAGGTGCCATCGGGCAGCCGCGCCAGCGCCTCAGCATCAGCAGCGAAACCACGCGGCAGGGGCTGGCCAGCCTCATCACGTAAAGAGCCGTGGCGGAGAGGTTGCAGGCCAATCGGCGTCAGGCCATCCAAATTCAGCCGCGCCTCGGCCCAATGGCCGCGATCACTGATCAGCGTCAGCGTCAAATCCGGCGCCAGATGCACTCCGGAAAACCCGCCGCCGCCTAGCATATCGGGCGCCAAGACCAGGCCGCCCAAGGGGCGCAGTGGGCTGGGGAGATCGGGCAGCGCGAATGGCTGCGCCGCATTTTGTGCCTTGGCGGATGCGGCGCTTGTCGCGCCCAACGCGGCGAGGAAAGCACGGCGCGAAACACGGGGTTTCTGCGCCATAGCGTTTTACTGCGTCAGGCCACCATGGCGGAGCGTTCGGCGGCACTCCGCTGCCAGGCTTCCGCCGCATTATCATCGAACAATTCGGCAAGCTTTTTCATCATGGTGCCGCCCAGTTCTTCGGCATCCACAATGGTCACGGCGCGGCGGTAATAGCGCGTGACATCGTGGCCAATACCGATGGCGACCAATTCCACCGCATTGCGGCTTTCAATTTCGCCAATGACTTTCCGCAAATGGCGTTCCAGGTAATTGCCCGGATTGACGGAAAGCGTGCTGTCATCCACCGGCGCGCCATCGGAAATCACCATCAGGATGCGGCGATGTTCAGGCCGCGCAAGCAGGCGCTTATAGGCCCATTCCAGCGCCTCACCATCAATGTTTTCCTTGAGCAAGCCCTCGCGCAGCATCAGGCCAAGATTCTTGCGCGCGCGCCGCCAAGGTGCATCGGCGGGCTTATAGATCACATGGCGCAGATCATTCAGCCGGCCCGGATTACGCGCCTTGCCTTCCGCCACCCAGCGTTCGCGGCTTTGCCCGCCCTTCCAGGCGCGCGTGGTGAAGCCAAGAATTTCGGTTTTGACCGCGCAGCGTTCCAAAGTGCGCGCCAGGATATCGCTGCACATGGCAGCGACCGTAATCGGGCGCCCGCGCATGGACCCTGAATTATCAATCAGCAGTGTCACTACCGTATCGCGGAAATCCGTCTCCCGCTCCCGCTTATAGGACAGCGAATGGGTCGGATTGGCGACAATGCGCGCCAGCCGCGCGACATCCAGAATGCCTTCTTCCAAATCGAAATCCCAGGCGCGCTGTTGTTGCGCAAGCAAGCGCCGCTGGAGCCGATTGGCAAGTTTTGAAACAACGCCCTGCAAATGGGAAAGCTGCTGGTCAAGCTGTTGGCGCAGCCGCGTCAGTTCATCTGCATCGCAAAGATCATCCGCGGCCACCACTTCATCGAATTGCGTGGTGAAGGCATGGTATCGCGTGGTGTCATCCACCTGTGGCACTTCGCGGCGCTGCTGCGGGCCGCCTGGCTTGTCATCGCCATCGGCTGCCGCGCCTTCTTCTTCGGATTCCTCGGCTTCTTCGTCCGAAGCTTCGCCCTGCATTTGCTCAGGCTGGGCGCCGAGCATTTCATCTTCCTGGTCGGATTGGCTTTGGCCCTCGCCGGATTGATCCTGCTGGGGCGTGCTTTCGCCGCCTTCTTCGCCTTCTTCGTCCTGCTGTTCGCTTTCCGCTTCCATCTCGGCCTCGGCGAGGTCGAGTGCGGTCAGCAGTTTGCGCGCCGCGCGGGCGAAGGCGCCTTGGTCTTCAGCAGTGGTCGCCATTTCGGTGAGCGCCCTTTCGGCGTCTTCACCAATCGTGTCGCGCCACAAATCCAGCACGCGATGCGCGGCTTCCGGCGCGGCTTCACCGGTCAGGCGTTCACGCGCAATCAGGCCCAAGGCTGCCGGCAGCGGCATCTGGTCCTTACGCGTCATGCGGTCATAGCCTTCGGCTTCGCATTCTTCGACCAGTTTGGCACGCAAATTGGCGGCAACGCCGGCCATATGGCGGGAGCCCACGGCTTCCACGCGCACCTGTTCCAGCGCGTCAAACACTTCTTTCGCTTCACGCCGCGTCGGGATGCGGGTTGCATGGAGCGATTCATCATGATGGCGCAGCTTAAGTGCCGCGGCGTCCGCCGCACCACGCAGCTTCGCCATTTCATTGGCGGGCAATGCGCGGGTTGGTAGCGGCAGGCGCACACGCTTGCCGGCCACGCCGGAAGGCCCGGGCTGGAAGGCCACCTGCACTTCCGCATCCGCATGCGCCATGGCGCGCAGCACACCCGCGGTTGCGCGTTTGAATTCTTCCTGCCGCGTCAGATCCTGCTTGCCGCTCATGTACTTCTCTCTGGCATGCAATGGCGGCGCCAGGGGCTGACGCCGCCGTTACTGGTTTCAGCCCGCCTTGCGGAGCAAGCTGCCTGAGGGCAATTCCTCATTGAAGCAGCGCTGATAGTATTCAGCCACCGTGCTGCGTTCCGCCTCATCACACTTGTTCAAGAAGGAAAGGCGGAAGGCGAAGCCGATATCACCGAAAATCTTGGCGTTATCAGCCCAGGTGATGACGGTGCGCGGCGACATGACAGTGCTGATATCGCCCGCGATGAAGCCGGCGCGCGTCAGGTCAGCCAAAGCCACCATGGCTTCCACCTGCTTCTTCATCTTGGCATCACCTTCGGCGCCAAGCTTGGCCAGCACGATTTCTGTTTCCTGCTTATGCGGCAGGTAGTTCAGGGTGGCGACGATGTTCCAGCGGTCCATCTGGCCCTGATTGATCTGCTGCGTGCCGTGATACAGCCCAGTGGTATCACCAAGCCCGACTGTATTCGCGGTGGAAAAAAGCCGGAAATACGGGTTGGGGCGAAGGACGCGGCTTTGATCGAGCAGCGTCAGCTTGCCTTCCACTTCCAGCACGCGCTGGATCACGAACATCACATCCGGGCGGCCGGCATCATATTCGTCGAATACCAAAGCGCAGGGGTGTTGAAGTGCCCAGGGCAGAATGCCTTCGCGGAATTCCGTGACCTGCTGGCCATCCTTCAGCACGATCGCGTCCTTGCCGATCAGGTCAATACGGCTGATGTGGCTATCCAGATT
>JBILPX010000028.1:0-15966 GCA_044373565.1 Roseomonas sp. | reverse complement strand
GAGGATTGCACCGCGCGCGTCCTGGATGATCCCGAAGGCGGCGCCGCGCGGCTTGATTTCGGCCCGGATCAGGCGCGGCTCGCAGCCGCTTTGGAAAAGGCCGGGGAAGTTCCCTTGCCGCCCTATATCAGCCGCCCCGAAGGCCCGACCGCTGAGGATACCAGCGATTACCAAACAATCTTCGCCCGCCGCCCTGGTGCTGTCGCCGCACCAACCGCGAGCCTGCATTTCACTGAAGCGCTGCTGCAAGCGCTGGATGCGTGCGGTGTTGCGCGCGTGACGGTCACGCTGCATGTCGGTGCCGGCACCTTTCTGCCGGTGCGCAGCGATGATGCGCGGGCACATAAACTGCATGAGGAATGGGGCGAAATCACCCCGGAAGCCGCGGCGCAATTGAATGCCGTGCGCGCGGCGGGCGGGCGCATCATCGCCATCGGCACCACCGCCTTGCGCCTATTGGAAAGCGCGGCGCAGCCAGATGGCAGCATCGCGCCCTTTCGCGGCCTGACGGATGTGTATCTGCTGCCGGGGCACGCGTTTCGCAGTGCCGATGCGCTGATGACGAATTTTCACCTGCCGCGCAGCACGCTGTTCATGCTTGTCTGCGCCTTTGCCGGTGATCAACGCATGCGTGCAGCCTATGCCCATGCCATCGCGCAGAACTATCGCTTCTATTCCTATGGCGATTCATCCCTGCTGTTTCGCGCGAGTGATGCGCCATGACGCTTTCCTGGCAGCATGAAGCACAAGATGGCGCGGCGCGTGCCGGTGTTTTGCACACGGCCCACGGCACGGTGCCAACGCCCGTTTTCATGCCGGTCGGCACCGCCGGCACGGTCAAGGCCATGACCGCGGATGCGGTGCGCGCAACCGGTGCGCGGATGGTGCTTGGCAATACCTATCACCTCATGCTGCGCCCGGGCGCGGAGCGTATTGCGCGGCTTGGTGGCCTGCATCGCTTCATGGATTGGCATGGGCCGATCCTGACGGATTCAGGCGGCTTTCAAGTCATGTCGCTTTCAGGCTTGCGTAAGATGGATGCGGATGGCGTCACCTTTCAAAGCCATATTGATGGATCACGCCATCGCCTGACACCGGAACGCAGCGTGGAAATCCAGCATCTGCTCGGCGCTGATGTGACCATGTGCTTTGATGAATGCACGCCTTTTCCCGCGACGCATGAACAGGCCGCGACATCCATGCGGCTTTCCATGCGCTGGGCGGCGCGCAGCCGTGAAGCCTTCGTGCCGCGCGCGGGCCATGGCTTGTTTGGCATTGTCCAGGGCAGTGTTTTCCCTGATCTCCGCGCGGAAAGTGTCGCGGCACTCACCGGCATTGGCTTTGAAGGTTATGCGGTGGGTGGCCTCGCGGTGGGTGAAGGCCAGGAAGCCATGTTCACAACGCTGGAATGCACCACGCCGCTGCTGCCCACCGATAAGCCGCGCTATCTGATGGGCGTTGGTACACCTTCTGATCTGATTGGCGCGGTGCGCCGCGGCATAGATATGTTCGATTGCGTCATGCCGACACGTTCCGGCCGAACCGGGCGCGGCTATACGCGCGGCGGCGTGATCAATATCCGCAACGCCCGCCATGCTGAGGATAACCGCCCGCTTGACCCTGCCTGCACCTGCCCCGCTTGTAGGGGCCATTCGCGTGCCTATCTGCATCATCTGTTTAAGGCGAATGAAATGCTGGGGCCCATGCTGCTGACGTGGCACAATATTCAATACTACCAGGACCTGATGGCGGAACTGCGCGCCGGCATCCTGGCAGGCGATCTCGCCGGCACCGCCGCGCGCATTGAAGCCGGCTGGCAGGCGGAAAAGGAAAATGCAGCATGAGCGATCTTTCGCATCTGACGCAGCTTGGCCAGGCGGCCCAGCAACCACAAAGCCCGGAACAGGCGGTGCTGGAACGTGTGGGCAATCCGCATCCTGGTCTGCGTTATTGCATCCGTTTCACCGCGCCGGAATTCACCTCACTCTGTCCGCTGACAGGCCAGCCGGATTTTGCGCATCTGGTGATTGATTACGTGCCGGATGCCTGGATTGTGGAAAGCAAATCGCTCAAGCTTTACCTCGCTTCCTTCCGTAATCACGGAGCGTTCCATGAAGCCTGCACGCTTGATATCGCGCAGCGTCTGATGGGCTTGCTGACGCCGCATTGGCTGCGCATCGGTGGCTATTGGTATCCGCGCGGCGGCATTCCCATTGATGTCTTCTGGCAAAGCAGCGCGCCGCCAGAAGCGGTCTGGATTCCGGCGCAGGAAGTGCAGCCCTATCGTGGGCGCGGCTGACGCCATAAGGGCAGAGGCGCAACGCCTCGGCTTCGATGCCATTGGCTTTGCGCCGGCGCGGCTGGGGCCAGAGGTGCGCGAAAGGCTCCAAGAATTCCTCGCTGCCGGCATGCATGGTGGCATGGGTTGGATGGAAGCGCGCGCAGACCAACGCACCGACCCGCGCGCATTATGGCCGGAAGCGCGGAGTGTGATTGCACTTGGCCTGTCTTACGCGCCTGAAACCGATCCACTGGAAAGCCTAGCTTGGCAGGACCGCGCGACGATCAGCGTCTACGCGCGCAATCGCGATTATCATGATGTGGTCAAGAAACGCCTGAAGGCGTTGGCGCGTTGGATGGTGGCGCATTTCGCTGATGCTGGCGTGAAGGTGTTTGTGGATACCGCGCCGGTGATGGAAAAACCCTTGGCGCAGCAGGCGGGTTTGGGCTGGCAGGGTAAGCACACCAATCTTGTCTCCCGCACCCATGGTTCCTGGCTGTTTCTGGGCGAAATTTACACCACGCTTGATCTCAGCCCTGATGCGCCAGAAATTGATCATTGCGGCACTTGCACGCGCTGCCTTGATATCTGCCCGACCAAGGCCTTTCCCGCGCCTTATCAGCTGGATGCGCGGCGCTGCATTTCCTACCTCACGATTGAACATCACGGCCCGATCCCGGAGGAATTCCGCAAGCCCATGGGCAATCGCATCTATGGTTGCGATGATTGCCTGGCGGTCTGCCCTTGGAATAAATTTGCGGCCACGCATCAGGAACCTGCCTTTGCGCCGCGGGCGGAACTCACCGCGCCAAAACTGGCGGACTTGGCCGCGCTGGATGATGCTGCCTTTCGCGCGTTGTTTTCCGGCAGCCCCATCAAGCGCATCGGGCGCAATCGCTTCATCCGCAATGTGCTGATTGCCATTGGCAATTCCGCGACACCTAGCCTAAGGGAGTCGGCGCGCAGCCTTTGCGCGGATGCTGACCCCGTGGTGGCGGAAGCCGCAGCTTGGGCTGTGGCGCAATTGGAACACACCGCATGACGCAAGAAAAAGCGCTTGTCCTTTTCAGCGGAGGGCAGGATTCCGCAACCTGCCTCGCCTGGGCCTTGAATCGTTTCGCGCAGGTGGAAACCATCGGGTTCGACTATGGTCAACGCCACAAGATCGAACTTGAAGTCCGGGACGCCTTTCGCACTGCCTTGCTTGCAGCCCGCACTGAATGGCAAGCGAAACTTGGCTCAGATCATCTGATCCGGCTGGATGCCTTGGGCCAGATATCAGACACCGCACTCACCTCAGAAACTACCATCACGTTCAACGCTGATGGCCTACCCAATACTTTCGTGCCAGGACGCAACATTATTTTCCTGAGCTTCGCCGCCGCCATCGCCTATCGACGCGGCATCAAGCATATCGTTGGCGGCATGTGCGAGACGGATTACTCCGGCTACCCCGATTGCCGCGATGACACGATCAAGGCGCTGCAAGTGGCGCTTAACCTCGGCATGGATCGGCGCTTTGTGCTGGAAACGCCGCTCATGTGGCTCGACAAGGCCGCAACTTGGCGGCTGGCGGAAGACCTGGGTGGCCAGCCACTGGTCCAAACGCTGCTGGAACACACGCATAGCTGCTACCTGGGAGATCGGCAGCACCGCCACGCTTGGGGCTATGGCTGCGGCACCTGTCCGGCCTGCGACTTGCGCGCCAAGGGCTGGGCGGCTTATGCAGCGCGGGAAACCACATGAACCTTTCCCCCCGCATCCAAGGCTTCGCCTTCCTGATCGGCTTCGCGCTTTGTATTCCGGCAGCGAATTGGATGATTGGGAATCTCGGTAGCTTCTGCGCCCCGAATGGCCCCTGCCTGCTCCCCGTCGCGCCCGGCATCATGGCGCCATCGGGTGTTCTCATGATTGGCTTGGCACTGGTGTTGAGGGATTTGGTGCAGCGCCGCCTTGGCCTGATCTGGGCCTTCGCCGCCATTGCGGCGGGCGTGTTGCTTTCCGCGCTATTGGCGCCGCCGGCTTTGGTGCTGGCCTCGGCAGGCGCTTTCCTGCTGAGTGAAACCGCCGACCTTGCCGTCTATACACCGCTGCAAAAGCGCGGTCTGGTGCTGGCTGTGGCAGCAAGCGGAGCGGTCGGCCTGGTGGTGGATAGCGTGGTGTTTCTGTCTCTCGCCTTTGGCAGCCTGGATTTTCTGGCCGGGCAGATCATCGGCAAGGCCTGGATGGTGGTGCTGGCCTTGCCCTTCATTCACTGGCTGCGCCGGCATGATGCGCGGCGCGGCATTCTGCCTGCCTGATCAGTCGGGCCTTACGCTGAATTCGCGCACCACCGCGCTCCACTTCGCTACCTCCGCATCCAAGAAGCGCGCGAGCCCCGCAGGGTCAGACAGCACCAGCCGCGCCTGCTGAGTCTGCGTCATTTGCATGCGAATGCGTTCTTCGGAAAGCGTCTCACGCAAAGCGGTATTCATGCGCACCACCAATTCGGCCGGCGTTCCGGCTGGCGCGAAAACGCCCCACCAGGCTTCAGCCTGCAAGCCCGGAAAGCCGCTTTCTTCCGCGGTCGGTAAATCGCTCAACGCCGGCAGCCGCGCGGGGCCAAATTGCGCCACGGCGCGGAAAGTACCGGCAGCGATTTGCGCCGCCACCAGCGCGGCGGAGCCGATCATCATATCCACCGTGCCCGCCATGGTGTCATTCACCGCAAGCCCGCCGCTGCGATAGGGAATATGCGTAAGCCGCGTGCCGCTGCGGGCCTGGAATTGGATCATGGCCAAATGCCCGATCGTGCCATTGCCGGTGGACCCGAAGGAAACCGCATCTGGCCGCGCCTTCGCCGCCACCACAACATCGGCCAAGGACCGAAACGGCTTATCCGCGCGACACGCAATCACATAAGGCGCGCCACCAATCAGCATCACCGGGTCAAGATCACGCGTCAGGTTGAAGGGCAGATTGGCGAGCAGCGCCGGCATGGTGGCGTGGCTATCGAAGGTCAGCAGCCAAGTCTGCCCATCAGGCCGCGCCTTGGCGACAATATCCGTCCCGATGGACCCCGCCGCGCCGGGGCGGTTTTCCACGATAATCGGCGCGCCGAGCCTTTGCATCAGCCCAGGCGAGACCAAGCGCGCGACCGCATCCGTGGACCCGCCTGGCCCGAAAGGCACCACAATGCGAATGGAATTGCCCTGGGCATGGGCCGGCAGAATGCTGGCGGCTGCAAAACCACCAAGAACCACACGACGCGAAATCTTCATGACGCCTTCTCCCCCATCATTATGCCAATCCACCCCCGGCATATGGCAAAGGAATAGATTGATCAAACCTAATCCGCGATCCATCCGGGGGAGGGCAGGGCGCGATAGGCCTCCCGCAAACTATCGGACCAGCGTTGGCTGACTTGCCGGAAATACGCATCATCTTCCGTGATGCGCCGGCTGAGCGAGACCTTCTGTTCACCTTCGCGGTAGACCATCAAATCAATCGGCAGCCCGACGGAAAGATTGGAACGCAAGGTGCTGTCCATGCTGATCAGTACCAGCTTCACGCCATCGGCCAATGAAGTATCGTTTTTTACCACGCGGTCCAGAATCGGCTTGCCGTATTTATGCTCGCCGATTTGCAGAAAGGGCGTATCGTCGGTCGCTTCAATGAAATTACCCGCAGCATAAATCAGGAATAGCCGCATTGGCCCGCCGGCAATCTGCCCGCCCAATAGGAAGGAAGCCTCAAACGCAACGCCCTGCGCCTTCATCGCCGGACCATCATTTTCGAATACATCGCGCACTGCCGCACCCACCAATTGCGCAGCGCGGAACATGCTCGGCACATCGCGCAGCGTATGGGTTTCCTCGCCCAGCGGGAAACCCTCCTGCACGCGATTCCATACCGCCTGAGTGATCGCCAGATTGCCGGCGGTCAGCAGCGCCAGCATGCGTTCACCGGGCTGTTCCACGACATGCATCTTGGAAAAGCTGGAAATGTGATCCAGCCCAGCATTGGTGCGCGTATCGGAAAGCAGAACAAGCCCGTCCTTCAGGAACAGGCCGACGCAATAGGTCATGGCAAGCGCTCCGCGCCCTTCAGTTATGCAGGTAGAATTCGGCGATCTGGCCGCCGAGATCAATATTGCGCGCCATCATCTCATTCAGAAAGCCCTCAAGCCCATCCGCGAAGATATCCTCAACCCGGCCAAAGCGCAGCCTGGCATGGATTTCCCCGGCGCGCCGATGGCATTCCCCGCGTCGCCCGCCATGGGCGGTGGCGATTTCATCCAGCACGGCCTCAATCCTGGCATGGCAGGCAATCATGGAACGCGGCAATTCCGCGCGCAGGATGAGCAATTCGGCAATCCGCCGGGGTTCAATCCGGCCGTGATAGACCCATTGATAGGCGCGCAAGGCGGTGAAGCTGCGCAAAATGACCTGCCAATTCAGATAATCCTCGGCCGTGCCGGGGCCCATAATGCTCAGCGCCGCCGCATGGGCATGCAGCACGCGCGCGGTATTGTCAGCGCGTTCCAGCATGGTGCCAAGGCGCACAAAGCGCCAGGCTTCATCGCGCAGCATCGTGTCATCATAGGCGCCATTGAACAGAATGGTCTGCCGCTTCACCCAATCCAGAAAACCCGGCAGGTCATCCGCACTCGGCATGGCATTTTCCATGCGCCGCATCTGCCCCCAAGTGTCATTCACGGCTTCCCACATATACACCGTGAGTGCCGTGCGCACCTGGCGCGCATTCTGCCGCGAAGCCTCAATACAGGATTGGATGGAAGAATCATTGGCGCGATCCATCACCAGATGCTGGATGATCTGCGCTGCATCGGGTGCGGCGCCAAAACCCTGCAATAGGCCGATATCGCCGCTGGTCAGCAGCAACGGGCGCCAGCCTTGCCCCTGCCCCTGCGCTGGCCGCCCGCCGCCCATGCCGGCTTCGCGCAGCGCCACTTGCAGCGCGCGCGCCGTATTGCCGGCGCGTTCCATATAGCGCCCGAGCCAATAGAGGCTATCTGCCGTGCGGCTCAGCATGGCGCATCCGGGGCCAAAACCCAGGTATCCTTGGTGCCGCCGCCTTGCGATGAATTCACGACAAGCGATCCTTCCCGCAAGGCAACGCGCGTGAGCCCGCCTGGTACGATGCGCGTTTCCGTGCCTGAAAGCACAAAGGGCCGCAAATCCACATGGCGTGGCGCGGTGCCGCTGCCGGTGAAGGTTGGCACGGTGGAAAGGGCAAGGGTTGGTTGCGCGATGTAATCCGCTGGATTGGCGCGGATGCGTGCGGCGAATTCAGCGCGTTGCTCGGCATTGCTATGTGGCCCAACAAGCATGCCATAGCCGCCCGAACCCTTGGTGAGTTTCACCACCAATTCATGCAAATGTTCCAGCACATAGGCGCAATCATCCGGCCTTTCGCACAAATAGGTCGGTACATTGGCCAGGATGGGTTCTTCGCCCAGGTAGAACCGCACCATTTCCGGCACGTAAGGATAAACCGCCTTGTCATCGGCAATGCCGCCGCCCGGCGCATTAGCAAGTGCTACATTGCCAGCGCGATAGGCGTCCATCAGCCCGCGTACACCCAGCATGGAATCGGCGCGAAACACCGCCGGGTCCAGATAATCATCATCAATACGGCGATAGATCACATCAACGCGCTGCGGGCCTGCGGTGGTGCGCATATACACAACACGATCTTCGACAAATAAATCCTGGCCCTCCACCACTTCCACGCCCATTTCATCAGCCAGGAAGCAATGTTCGTAATAGGCGCTGTTGAAGGCGCCGGGGGTCAGCAGCACCACGCGCGGCAGACCGCGACAGGCGGGCGGCGCCACGGACATCAGGGTTTCCAACAAATCGCTCGGGTAATGGCTGACGGGGGCAATGCGATGCGCCGCGCAAAGCCCAGGGAATAGCCGCAGCATGGCTTCGCGGCCTTCCAGCATATAGGAAACGCCCGATGGCGTGCGGCAATTATCTTCCAGCACATGGAATTGCGCCGCATCCGTGCGCACCACATCAATGCCGGCGATATGCACGTAAACACCACCCGGAGGCGTAATGCCGCGCATTTCCGGCCGATAGGCTTCATTCTGCAAAATCAGCGCTTCCGGAATGCGCCCGGCCTTCAGGATTTCCCCTGGCCCATAAACATCCGCCAGGAACATATTGAGCGCGCGCACACGCTGCGTCAGGCCGCGCGACAAATGTTCCCATTCCTGCCAAGCCAGGATGCGCGGAATGATATCAAAGGGGATCAGCCGTTCCGGGTCGCCGCCTTCGCCATAAACCGCGAAGGTCACACCGATGCGGCGAAACAATAGCTCGGCTTCCTGGCGCTTGCGTTCCAGTTGCGCGATGGGTGTGGCCGCCAGCCAGCGCGCGATTTCGGCATAGGCCGCGCGCGCCACTGCGGGTTCGCCCATTTCGTCAAAGGCCTTGATGGGTTCCGCCATCGCTGGACCGACCTCCTGTTTCTCAGAAGATCGGGTCAAAGGGGCACCGAGGCAAGCGGGGCATGCCCGAAATATGGGCCAGACGGCGCATTATTGCCCGCCCGGCAGCCGCCGCGCCCACTTCTTGGGCAAGCGCCACCTTCACAGGGAAGGGTGGCGTTTGTGCCAATCCGTTACGCGTTGGAAGGCATCGGCCACCGCCAACACCCGCGCCTCGGCAAAGGGGCGCGCGGCCAATTGCAGGCCAATCGGCAGGCCGCGATCATCAAAGCCACATGGCACACTGATGGTCGGCAGGCCCAGGTAATTGAAAGGCCGCGTATTGGCCGAAACCGCCATGAAGCGCGACCAATTCGCCGCATCGGCATCAATATCCGTCTCGGCCAATGTGGGTACGCGGGTGCGCAGCGCCGGGGTCGCGACAATGTGATGCCCTGTCATGGCCTCGGCGCAGAATTGCCGAAGCAAAGGCCCACGCCGCGACAGCGCTTCAATATAAAGATGCGCCGGAATGGGATAGCCGCCATAGAGCCGCGACGACAGATGAATGGAATAATCTGCGGCCCTTTCGCGCATCCATGCGGCATGAATCGCGGCCCCTTCGGCCCGGCTGATCATGGCGGTATAGGCGGCAATGGCGCGGAGTGATGGGCAGGAAAGCCGCGTGATTGTCGCACCACGATCCCGCATGGCATCGAGTGCAGCTTCAAACGCCTTCACCACCACATCATCGGCGCCATCAAAGAAATATTCCTGCGGGACGGCGATGGAAATGCCGCGCAAATCGCCGGTCAAAGCAGCCTCATAATCCGGCACGGCTTCGCGCGCGCTGGTGGCATCGCGTGGGTCATGACCGGAAATAATCCGCATGAAGCGCGCCGCATCGCGCGCCGTTTGTACCAAAGGCCCGACATTATCAGCAGAAAAAGACAGCGGCATAACGCCAGCACGCGATACGCGCGTTTGCGTGCCCTTGATGCCTGTCACGCCGCAAATCGTCGCCGGCAGACGGATGGAACCGCCGGTGTCCGACCCAAGCGCGCCAAAGAAAAACCGCGCTGCGATACCGGCGCCGGAGCCGGAGGATGATCCGCCTGTGCAATAGCCATGCTGCCAAGGGTTATGGCAATGCCCGAAATGCGCGTTGTGCCCGGTCGGGTTCTGGGCAAATTCCGCCATGTTCAGCGTGCCCATATCAATCGCACCCGCAGCGTCCAGCTTTTCCAGCACGGTTGCTGTCACTTTGGGCACGAAATCCCGCCGGATTTTTGACCCGCAGGTCGAAACCTTCCCCGCGCGGTAATACATGTCCTTATGCATCATCGGCACACCGCCGAGCGGCCCAAGCGCCTTGCCCGCTTTGCGCGCCTTATCCACAGCAGCCGCCTGTTCCAAGGCGCTGTCGCGATCAAGCCTGATCACGGAATTCACCTTGCCATCATGCGCGGCAATGCGCGCGAGGCAGCCTTCGGTGAGCGCGGTTGCGGTCACCTCCCCACGCGCGACCGCATCGGCGGCTTCCGTCATGGAAAGTTCATGCAAAGCGCTCATGCATCCTTCTCCTGCTCGGCGCGGAGTGCTGCTTCAAAGCTTGAAGGTTCATCTTCAAAAGCGAGCGTGCCGCGCAAAGCCTCCAATTCCTTGAGCAGGCCGATGTGATCAGCCAGGCCAAGCCGCGCGGCCTCATTGGGGCAGGCGACGCCGCTCCATAGGCTGATGGATTCCATGCTGGGGGGGATGGGGTCGGGTTTCATGCCAGTCTCTCCTGCGGTCACTCATGCTGCGACGGGTGAGAAGTCTTTGCAAATGCCTTGCCATGATGGCAGGCTTGGGCATGAGAGATCAGGAGTAACGCCGCATGAAAATCGTGGATATCAAGGCTTTCCCCACCTCCTTCCCGCTGCCGCCCAATTCCGGGCCTCGGCTTGGGATTGGCCAGGCGGTGAAGCGCGATGCGGTGATGGTGAAAATCATCACGGAAGATGGCATTGTCGGCTGGGGCGAAAGCCATCATGGCCGCGCGCATACCGCCATCGCGAAATTGCTTGAAACCACGCTCAAGCAATTGGTGCTGGGCATGGATGCCTTCGACACTACCGGCATCTGGGCGCGCATCTACAAATACCAATTGGCGAGCCATGGCATGGGTGCCGCCACGGCCATGGCCATGTCGGGTCTGGACATGGCGTTATGGGATGCCAAGGGCAAGGCGCTGAACCTGCCACTTTACAAGTTGCTGGGTGGCTCCGCGCGGCCCGTACCCGCCTATGCCGGTGGTGTGGCGCTTGGCTATCAGCCACCGGCGCAGCTGATTGATGAAGCCGCGCCGCATATGGAAGCGGGCTACAAGGCCGTGAAGCTTCGCGTCGGCGATACGGTGCGCGATGATATTGCGCGCATGGAGGCGGTGCGCGACGCTTTCGGGCATGAGCTTGAAATCCTGACCGACGCCAATATCGGCTACAATATTGCGCAGGTGCGCCAGGTGCTGCCGGAGATGGACCGGCTGAATATCGGCTGGCTGGAAGAACCCTTCCCCGCGCATGATCACCGTTCCTATGCCGAGGCGCATGGTTTTGGCAGCACACCGCTTGCTGCCGGCGAAAATCACTTCACGCGCTTTGAATTCACCCGCGTGCTGGAAGATGATGTGATCCGCATCTGGCAGCCTGACCTTTCCAAATGCGGCGGCGTGACGGAAACGCTGCGCATCGCCGCCATGGCCTCGGCCTTTAAGATTCCGATCCACCCGCATTCATCCATGACCGGCGTCAATCAGGCAGCGTCCATCCATCTGCTCGCCGCGATTGATAATGGCGGTTATTTCGAAGCCGATGTGTCGCGTGCCAATAAGTTCCGCGATGAATTGGGCAGCGAGCCCTGGCGCATCGGCAAGGATGGCTGCGTGCGCCCGCTTGAAGCACCCGGCATTGGCGTTGAGGTAGATGAGGCTTTCCTGAAGGCGCATCCGGCCATTGAAGGGCCGGGCTACGTCTGACCCGGCGCGGTTGCCCGCGCCGGAGCATTTTCAAGCCAAACGGAAGCGTTTGGCGACTCGGAAAATGCGACCATCTAAGGCTTCTGGGGCGTGACCCGCGCGAGCGGATCACGCCATGAGACTTAGATGTAATGTTCCTTCAGCGGCGCAAAGCCGTTGAAGAATTGTGCGGCGTAGGAGGTGACATAGGCCCCCGTCGCCAGCAGCTCCACCCGATCACCACAGGCCAGCTTCAGCGGCATGCGGTAATTGGATTTTTCATACAGCGTATCGGTGCTGTCACAGGTCGGGCCCGCAATGGTCACCGGCCCGTCTTCGCTGCCATCATACGGCGTGCGGATTTCGTAGCGAATGGCTTCGCCTTCGGTTTCCGCAAGCCCGCCAAAGCGCCCGATATCCAGATACACCCAGCGCACCGGATCCGCGGCACCCTTGCGGGAAACCAGAACCACTTCGCTGGAAACCAGACCGGCATCGCCCACCATGAAGCGGCCAGGCTCCACCACCATTTCCGGCAGGTCATTGCCGAAATGCTTGGTCATGGCACCCATAATGGCCATGCCGAAATCATCAATTTCCGGCACTTCCGCGCGGTAGCGTACAGGATAGCCGCCGCCCAGATTGACCATGCGGAGCTTCACGCCCGCTTCCTTCAAATCGGTGAACAGCATCGCAACCCGTGCAATGGCGCCTTCGTAGGCGGCGGTCTTGGTTTGCTGGCTGCCGACATGGAAGGAAATGCCATAGGGGTCGAGCCCCATATCGCCGGCCTTCAGCATCAGGTCACGCGCCATTTCCAATTCGCAGCCGAATTTGCGCGAAAGCGGCCATTCCGCGCCTTCATTCTGCACCAGGATGCGGCAATAAACCCGCGCGCCAGGCGCATGGCGCGCCAGCTTTTCCAATTCCTCGATGCTATCGAAGGCGAACATGGAAACACCCGCCTTATGGGCGGCAGCGATGGCCGACACCTTCTTGATGGTATTGCCATAGGAAATGACGTCAGGCTGTGCGCCGGCGGCAAGGCAGGCCTGCACTTCTTCCCAAGACGCCGCATCAAAGCTGGAGCCAAGCTTTACCAGCCGATCCAGAATCGGCGTGCCAGGGTTGGCCTTCACGGCATAATAGATACGCGCCAAGGGCAATGCCGCACGCATGGCGCGGTATTTTTCCTCGACACGATCCACATCCAGCACAAGGCATGGTGTAGCAGGCGCGTTGTCGCGCAAAAAGCGTGCGATCTTCGGTGTCATCGCAGCACCCTCCAGGCTCCAGAGGGCCACCTGAAAAGGCGACGGCCCAAGGTTAACGAAACGGTCGAACGAACCAGCGACCAGAGCGGACCGCCCGGAAGAAACCGAACGGGGTTGCCAGAACGCTTGACGTCGTTGCGTAAACCCTTTGGCCGAGAGGCCTGGGGTCAGAGGCACGTGCGTACTGCGTCTGAAGCGCTTTTATGCCCCTTGCTTTGCCATTGCAAGAAAAAAATGCCCTCGACCCGGTTTTTTTCCTCAAGGCTCCCGGAGGCTCCGGAATCCTGCCCGAAACCCTGTGAAAGGCCGGGCAATTCCGCCTGCAAGGCTTCACTTTGGCAGGAAGCTTACCGGGAAGGGTCGGGCGAACCGCCATCACGCACCAACACCGGGCTTGTCACGCAGGCCCACCCGCGCAAGCATCCTCGTCAGACAGACCCTAGGCCATACGGCCGCCCCTTCGCCCGGAAAGGAGATCGCCCCATGATCACACGTCGCCAATTAGGTAATGTCACCGCGGCCAGCCTGCTTGCACCCATCGCCGCCCCAGCCATCGCCCAGTCGCAGGCAGCGCGGGTGCTACGCTTCGTGCCGCAGCAGGATCTCGTGACACTCGATCCCGTGACCACCACTGCCTATATCAGCCGCAACCATGGTTACATGGTGTTCGATACGCTCTACGGCATGGACGCCAATTTCCAGGCCACCCCGCAAATGGTCGAAGGCCATCGGGTGGAAAATGATGGCCGGCTTTGGAACCTGACGCTCCGCGAAAATCTGTTCTGGCATGATGGCGAACGCGTGCTGGCGCGCGATTGTGTGGCCAGCATCCGCCGCTGGGCGCGGCGTGATCCCTTCGGCGAGACGCTGCTGAACGTAACTGATGAACTCTCCGCCCCGGATGATCGCACCATCCGCTTCCGCCTGAAGCAGCCCTTCCCCTTGCTGCCCATCGCGCTCGGCAAGGCATCTGTCCCGGTTTGTGCCATGATGCCGGAACGCTTGGCCAATACTGATCCCTTCCGACAGGTGCCGGAATTGATCGGCTCCGGCCCCTTCCGGTTCAAGGCGGATGAACGCGTACCCGGCTCGCTTAATGTTTATACTAAATTCGAACGCTATGTGCCGCGTGCTGGCACGGTGGGCGGTTGGACCTCCGGCGCCAAGGTTGTGCATTTCGACCGTGTCGAATGGCGCAGCATGCCTGATCCTTCCACCGCCGTTTCAGCCCTTGTCGCGAATGAGGTGGATTGGATCGAATACGCCTATCACGATCAGCTTTCCCTGCTGCGCCGTGCACGAAATGTGAATGTGCGTGTTCTGGACAATACTGGCTTTGTTTGCATGGTGCGCGTCAATCATTTGCAAGCGCCCTTCAATAATCCGGAAATCCGCCGCGCGTTGTGGGGCGCGATTGACCAAACCGCCTTTATGCAGGCCGTGGTCGGGCCGGACGAAAAAAGCCTCTATCACACGCCGCTTGGCTTCTTCTGCCCGAAAACCCCGATGGGATCGGATGCGGGGCTTGAGCCACTGATGGGCGCGCGCGATACTGCCAAGGTGCGCGATGCGCTGCGCGCTGCTGGCTATCGTGGCGAGCCTGTGCTGCTAATGGTGCCATCCAATTCCGCGACCCTGATGGCGCTTGGCGCGGTGATGGAAGATACCTTCAAGCGCGTTGGCATGAATGTTGAAGTCTATGCCGTGGAATTTAATTCCATGCTGCAAAGGCGCAACCGCAAGGGCCCCGTTGCCGATGGCGGCTGGAGCGCCTTTGTAACCAATTGGTCCGGTTCCGATTGGCTGAGCCCTGCCGGTCATATCGCGCTGCGCGGCAATGGAGAGGCCGGCTATGCCGGCTGGGCCACCATGCCGCGCATTGAGACACGGCGCGACGAATGGTTCCGCGCCCCGGATGAAGCTGCGCAAAAGGCCATCTGCCAGGATATTCAGCGCGAAGCGATGCGGGAAGTGCCGTATTATCCGATCGGCCAATACCTTCAGCCTACCGCCTTCCGCAGCAACCTGAGCGGTATTCAAGATGGTTTCGCGACCTTCTGGAATGTCCGGAAATCCTGAAGCCTGAGGAAACACCAAAGTGAACGCAAACAAGGCCATCCGCGCCGCCGCGCTTGACTGGATCGCGGCAAACGAGGCGCGGCTTTCGCGCTTCAATGAAGGCATCTGGGCGCATGCCGAACCCGCTTGGCGGGAATACAAATCCTGCCGGGATTATGTGGAGCTACTGCGCGCTGAGGGCTTCACCGTTGAAGAAGGCTCGGGCGGCATGCCGACTGCCTTTGTCGCCGAATGGGGTGAAGGCGCGCCGGTGCTGGCAAGCTTTTCGGAATATGATGCGGTGCCCGGCAATTCGCAGCAGGTTGTGCCCTATCAGGCGCCGCGTGAAGGGCTGCATCCCTATACGGCGGGCCATACGGACCCGCATTCGGTACTCGGCACGGCCGCGCTTGCCGCCATGCTGGGCGCCAAGGCCGCGATGCAACAGCATGGCGTGAAGGGCAAGCTCAAGCTTTTTGGTGAGCCAGCGGAGAAAGTCTGCGGATCAAAACCCATCCACGCCGCCAAGGGCTATTATGATGAGCTGGATGCGGCGGTGGTCTGGCATCCCTGGCCATCCAATACTGTCACGGGCGAAACGCATTTCGGCGCCTATTGGAGTGTGATCATCAGCTTCGAAGCGGATCAGCCGGAAAACTGGATTGATCCGACACTTATGCCGATTGAAGGCGCCCATGCCGCGGCGCGCTGCCCTGGTGCGGTGGATGCGCTGTGCTTGATGTACACGACCACGAAATACACCAAGGAAGCCATGTTCCCCCATGCGGGATCATGGACGCTCAATGAATTCATCCTGGGCGATGGTGGCGCGACATCGGATAATCTGACGCCGCGTTTTTCGCAGATTCAATATTCCTGGCGCTCCTCATCGCTTGGCATTCAGGAACAGATTTGG
>JBILPX010000259.1:0-4892 GCA_044373565.1 Roseomonas sp. | reverse complement strand
CCACCACCCCGGCGGTCTGGCCTTCCATCACGGCGCCGAGTGCCACGGGCTTTGCGTAGCTTTTCACATCCGCCATGCGGCCGCGCATATAGGGATCAAGTGATAAGTACTGCGCGCGCACCAGGACTTGCCCTTCGCCGGGTTCGGGCATGGCGGTTTCGACAATGTCGAAATCCTCCGGCACCGGGGCGCCGACCGGGCGGCGCTTCAACAGGATTTGCAGGTTGGTTTCGGGCATGGGGGGTCTCCTTCGACGCCTCTTCTCGCACGGCCAGCGGGGAAGCGAAAATAGGCCGCTGACAAGCGCGCCGGTCTGACGCAGTCTCCGGCGCCTAAATTTGGAGATCAGCCATGCCCTTGCCCGAAACCGAGACCCTGCAACTCGAGAGCCCGGAACCGCATATCCAGATCGTCCGCCTCAATCGGCCAGAGGTCTCCAACGCCTTCAACACGCAAATGGGGCGCGATTTGCACACGGTTTGGTCCGCGCTGATCGCCGAGCCGGGCGATATCCGCTGCGTCATCCTGACCGCAACCGGCGGGCGCGCCTTTTGCGCGGGCGGTGACCTCAAGGAACGCAAGGGCATGACGGATGCCGCCTGGCGCCATCAGCATGAGATTTTTGAGCGTGCCTTCTGGACCATGCTGGATTGCCAAATCCCGATCATCGCCGCGGTAAATGGCCATGCCTATGCGGGCGGCTTGGAATTGGTGCTGGCGTCAGACTTTGCCTATGGCGTGACCGGAACGCGCTTTGCGCTGACGGAAGTGACCATCGGCATCATGCCAGGTGCGGGCGGCACCCAGACCCTGCCGCGTATTGTGGGTGAGCGTCGCGCCAAGGAAATCATCCTGACCGGCAAGCCCTTCACGGCGGAACAGGCTTTGGAATGGGGCATTCTGAACCGCGTCTGCGCGCCGGAGGAGGTTTTGCCAGCAGCGCTGGAGACCGCGCGCGTGATCGCCGGCAATGCGCCGCTTTCCATCCGCCAAGCCAAGCGTTCCATGCATTTCGGCTTGCAGATGGATTTGCGCAGTGCGCTGCGCTTTGAAGTGGAATGCTACAACCAATTGGTCGGCACGGAAGACCGTCAGGAGGGCATTCTGTCCTTCAACGAAAAGCGCAAGCCGGTGTTTAAGGGAAGATGAAACGCAAAAGGCCCGCGCCAGTTTCCCAGCGCGGGCCTTTCACGGGCGAATTACTCACCCAGCGTCGTTGAAATCCAGCTTTTCAGCTGACCCTTGGGCAGCGCGCCCACCTTGGTATCAAGCGGCTTGCCATCCTTGAACAGGATCATGGTGGGAATGCCGCGCACCGCATATTCATTCGGCGTCATCGGATTCTCATCAATATTCACCTTGGCGATGGTGAGCTTGCCGGCATATTCCGCCGCAATCTCATCCAGGATCGGCCCTACCATGCGGCAGGGGCCGCACCATTCGGCCCAGAAATCCACCAGCACCGCGCCGCTGGAATCGAGAACATCAGCCTTGAAGCTCTCATCAGATACGGCCTTGGTCAGATCACCCATGGGAGTCTCCATCGAATCGCGGGCGGCGGAATGCGCTGCCCTTCTTGCCTCTAGAAATCGTGTCTCGTGGCCCTCGGGTCAAGACGGGGGGTGATGGGCGGGCTTCGCCACCTGCCCCATGCCGAGCATGGCCTTCAACTTCTCCCGCATGCTTTGGAAGGTCACATATAGCATTGGGATCATGAAAATACCGATGGTGGAGGCCGCGATCATCCCCCAGAACACCGGCGTGCCCACCGCGCGGCGGCTGATTTGGGATGCGCCTTCCGCCACCACCAGCGGGTAAAGCCCCAGGATGAAGGCGAAGGACGTCATCATCACCGCCCGGAAGCGAAGCTTGGCGCCAAGCACCGCCGCTTCCTGGATGGATTTGCCGTGCAATTCGCGCTGTTCCTTGGCGAATTCGATGATCAAAATGCCGTTCTTGGCGGCAAGTGCGATCAGCACCACAATCCCAACCTGGGCATAGATATCCAGCGAAAGCCCCGAAGCACTGATGGATGCAATCGCCCCCAGCACCCCGACCGCGACCGAAAGCAGCACGGGCACGGGGATCGTCCAGCTTTCATAAAGTGCCACCAGGAACAGGAAGGCGAATAGCACCGCCAGGCCCAGGATCATCCCAGTCTGCCCGGCAGCGGCTTTTTCCTGATAGGCCGTGCCGGTCCATTCATAGGAAAAACCCTGCGGCAGGGTGGTAGCACTCAGCCGTTCCATCGCCACCAAGGCATCGCCACTGCTGCGCCCGGCAGCCGGTTCACCATTCACCGTCAGGCTGCGGACGTTGTTGTAACGCACAATGCTTTGCGGGCCGAATTCCACGCGAATATCGGCAATCGCGCGGATCGGCACCATTTGCCCTTGTGCGTTGCGGACATGCACTCGGAAAATGTCTTCAACCGATGCACGGTCCGCTTCCTCGGCTTGCAGGCTCACGCGCCAGCTTCGGCCAAACAGGTTGAAGTCATTGATGTAATAGCTGCTCATGGTCGCTTGCAGCGCGGCGAAGACATCGCTGATCGAAATGCCCAACACCTGCGCCCTGTCTCGGTCCAGATCAAGAAAGATTGAAGGCGCAGCAGCCGAAAAGGTGGAGAAAACGCGATTGAGCGCGGGGTCCTGATTGGCGGCAAAAACCAGACCGCGCATGACCGCCGCCATTTCCGCCACGGGTCGCCCTTCCAGATTCTGCAACTGGTATTGAAAGCCGCCACCGGTTCCAAGCCCGATGATCGGCGGCAGGTTGAAGGGCACCACCAGCGCCGGCACCCGCGCCGTACCGCGCGCAACAGCCGCGAGCAACGCATTCACCTTAGCCTCGGGCGCGGTGCGTTCTTCAAAGGTTTTCAGCGTCACGATGAAAAACGCGCTATTGGATTGCGCAAGGCCATTCAGCATCGAAAAGCCAGTGACACTCTGCACCGCCTGAATGCCGGGCAGTGGCTGGATGATCGCTGCCACCTGCTGGCTCATTTCCCGCGTGCGGTTAAGCGACGCGCCATCCGGCAATTGCATTTCAACGAAGAAGGCGCCCTGGTCTTCCTGCGGCAGGAAGCCCGTTGGGGTGCGGCTGCCAATGCCATAAATCCCGAAGGCAATGACACCAAGCAAGACAAGGCTGAGTGCCGAAAGCCGGACAAGCCGCGCGACAATCGCACCATAGCCATCGCGCACCGCATCAATAAAGGCGGAAACCCGGCCCATGATCCCAGTTTTCGGCCCGTGATGCGGCTTTAACAATATGGCGCACAGCGCTGGTGAAAGCGTCAGCGCATTGACCGCCGAAAACAACATGCCGACACTGACGGTCACCGCGAATTGGCGGAATAATTCACCCGAAATGCCAGGGATGAAAGCCAGCGGCACAAAGACCGAAAGCAGCACCATGGTAATCGCCACAATCGGCGCGGTGATGCCTTCCATGGCAAGCTTCGTGGCTTCGGGCACCGAAAGCTCCGGATGGTGTTCCATAGTGGCTTCGACATTTTCCACCACCACAATCGCATCATCCACCACAATGCCAATCGCGAGCACCATCGCTAGCAAGGATACGGTATTGGCCGAATAGCCCATGGCGCTCAGCACCGCGAAGGTACTGATCAGGCTGACCGGCACCGCAATCAACGGAATGATGGTGGCGCGGATGGACCCCAAGAACAGAAACACCACAATCACCACCAGCACAAAGGCTTCCAGCAGCGTCTTGATCACCTCATGGATCGTGAGCTTAACAAACAAAGTCGTATCGTACGTGACCTCATACCCCATACCAGCGGGAAAACGCGCAGCAAGCTGGCGCATGGTGGCGCCGACACTGTCAGCCACGCCAACCGCATTGGCCCCAGGCGAGAGGAATATCTGGATCAGCAGCGCCGCATCGCCATTCAGCCGCGTCTCGACATCCTGGTTCCATGCGCCGAGTTCAAGCCGCGCCACATCCTGCACGCGCAGCACGCTGCCATCCTGATTGGCGCGGATGATGATGGCGCCAAATTCATCCGTGGTCACCAGCCGCCCGGTGGTGGTGATATTGAGCTGATAGGACGCGTCCTGGCTCATGGGCTGGGCGCCCACGCGCCCAAGTGGCGCCACCTGGTTCTGCTTCTGGATCGCGCCAATCACATCGGCGGGGGTCAGCCCAAGTGCGACCAGCCGATCGGTCTGGAACCAGACGCGCATGGAATAATCGCGTGTGCCGAACATCTGCGCGTCACCCACACCAGGCACGCGGCGCAAAGCATCCAGCACATTGATGGTCACGTAATTGCTGAGAAAAAGTGGATCAAGCGACCCATCAGTGGACCGGATGGTGATCACCTGCAGCATGGCCGATGATTTCTTGCGCACCGTCAGGCCAAGCCGCTGCACTTCCTGCGGCAATTGTGCCAGCGCCAATTGCGCGCGGTTATTCACATTGGTGGTATTCTGATCCGGGTTCGTTCCCACGCGGAAGGATACATTGAGCGAATAGGAACCATCATTGCCGCTGGTGGATTGCATATAGATCATGCCATCCACGCCATTGATCTGGCTTTCCAGCGGCTGGCCAATGGTTGCTTCCACAACCTCGGCCGAGGCACCCGGGAAATTCGCCGTCACCTGCACCTGCGGCGGCACAATATCGGGGAATTGCGCTACCGGGATGCGCAGCAGCGAAATCAAGCCCGCAATCGTGGTCAGGATCGCGATGACAATGGCGAAGCGCGGGCGATCAACGAATAGTTTTGAGATCATGGCACTTCAGCCCCGCCTTGGCGCTGTGCCAGGCATCGCACCACTCGGCGTGGTGGGTGCTGGCTGAGGTGCCACCTGCGCGCCGGGGCGGGCACGTTGCGCGCCTTCCGTGATCACCATCTGGCC
>JBILPX010000260.1:0-4892 GCA_044373565.1 Roseomonas sp. | reverse complement strand
CTGCGCTTTCATTGCGCGAAAGCCCAACCTGCGCATAGATCGCCTCAGCCAGATTGGCACGGGTGATGGTTTCCATTTTTTCAGTCCCAGATTGTCCCTGTTGAATAAAGCAAACCGGCTTCCCGCGGCGCCGTCAACCACTCAGGGCATGAATTCTCAGAAACGTGCAATGGCGGACCCCCAGGTTAGCCCCCCGCCAATGGCTTCCATCACCACCAGATCGCCATTCTTGATGCGGCCATCACCCCGCGCTTCCGCCAGCGCGAGTGGAATGGAAGCCGCCGAGGTATTGGCATGGCGGTCCACTGTCACCACCACACGCCCCGGTTGTAGATTTAATTTCTTGCCCATGGCTTCAATAATGCGCAGGTTCGCCTGATGCGGCACCAGCCAATCAATATCGGCATGCGTCAGCCCATTGGCCGCCAGCGCCTCATCCACCACCGCCGCCAATTTGGAAACAGCGTGGCGGAACACCTCCTTGCCGGCCATGCGCAACAGGCCTGTGCCGCCAGTGGAACCAGCGCCACCTTCGACCGCCAGGATATCCCCGTGCCGGCCATCGGCGTGCAAATGGGTTGAAAGCAGGCCGCGATCCTTATTGGTGCCGGCGCCCTCACCGGCGCTCAACAGCACGGCCCCGGCGCCGTCGCCAAACAGAACGCAAGTGCCGCGATCGGTCCAATCCAGGATACGGGTATAGACCTCAGCACCAATCACCAGCACATGTCGCGCATGGCCCGCGCGCATCATCGCTTCAGCAACGGAAAGCCCATAGATAAAACCGGTACACGCTGCGGTGATGTCAAAGGCAAAGCCAAGGCCAGCGCCGATCTTGGCCTGCACGCGCGCGGCAGTGGCGGGAAAGCCAGAATCGGGGGTAGTGGTGGCAACAATAATGCCATCCACTTGCGCCGCCGGCACACCGGCATCGGCCAAGGCAGCGCGCGCGGCGGCGGCAGCCAGATCAGAAGCCGCGTCTTCGGGCGCTGCAACATGGCGGAACTTGATCCCCGTGCGTTCCTGAATCCAGGCGTCAGAGGTTTCAAGCCCGTGCCGCGCCGCCAATTCATCATTGGAAAGCCGCAAAGGGGGAAGGTAGCCGCCGCAACCGGCGATCAACGCACGCATGACCATGGCGCTAAGCTACATCAAGATGGCGAAGGCGCCAGCCTCTTGCGGCTAGCAAGCCGATCAAATCCATCCCGAATGCGATCATTATAGCCATGTGTCACCATATCCATGGCCACATCAACGGCATGGGCAAAGCCCAGCGCATCCGTTCCACCATGGGATTTCACCACCACGCCATTCAGCCCAAGCAGGATGGCGCCATTATAACGGCGCGGGTCCATCCATTCGCGCAGCCGATCCAGGGCGGGCCGCGCCAGCAAATAGCCAAGCCGCGCTGGTACGCTGCTGGTAAAGACCTGGCGCAGCAAATCACGCATCAGCTTCAGCGCCCCTTCGCCGGTTTTCAACGCGACATTGCCGGTAAAGCCATCCGTCACCACCACATCCACGGTGCCCGCGGTAATGTCATGGCCTTCGATGAAGCCGCGAAACTGCGCGCCCACATGGGAATCCCTCAGAATTTCAGCCGCCGCGCGCACGCGGTCATCGCCCTTCAATTCCTCACTGCCGACATTGAGCAAGCCGATACTGGGCATGGTCAGCCCTAACGCCACGCGGGCAAAGGCATCGCCCATGATGGCGAATTCCACCAAATTGCGCGCATCGCATTGCACATTGGCTCCAAGATCCAGCAGCACCACATCGCCGCGCGCGGAAGGGCCAATCGCCGCCAGTGCCGGGCGATCAATTTCCGGCATGGTCTTAATGATAATCTTGGCCAGCGCCATCAGCGCCCCGGTATTGCCGGCGGAAACAATGCCCGCCGCTTCGCCAGCCGCCACCGCATCAATGGCTATGCGCATGGAAGAACCACGCATGCGTAGCGCCGCCGTTGGCTTCAAATCACCGGAAATGACTTCGGGTGCATGACGCAGGCTGCACACCTTGGCGGCGCGCTTCCGCAGCGCCAAAGCACCACCAACCCGCGCTTCATCGCCCACCAACAGAAAACGCGCATCAGGATGCCGCTCGGCAGCCAATTCCAGACCATCAATCACGACTTCCGGTGCCGCATCCCCGCCCATGGCATCAATCGCCAGGGAGAAAGCGGGCCCTGTATCAGCCACTTCGGGAGCCTCGGCGCCCTGGGATGCGCCGGATCAGAGCCGGACGGCCGGCTTCAGACGATCCGCCGCCACCACTTCACGGCCATCATAATAGCCGCAATGTGAGCAGACATGATGCGGGCGCTTCAATTCACCGCAATTGGCACATTCATGATGCGCAGAGCTGGTAAGCGCATGATGGCTGCGACGCATGCCGCGGCGGGAAGGCGAAGTCTTCTTTTTCGGAACGGCCATGGCGCCGGGTCTCTTTCACTCAAGCGAAACTGTGGATTTGAACAAGGGCGGGCACTTAGCATCACCTTCACGAGGGCGCAAGCATGCTGGCCGGGCAACCGCCAAGTCTAGGCCGTGACGGGGGAGCCCACTGGGGAGCCCACTGGCCAGACCGGGCCAAGCGACTGACTGATCACGAAGCGCAGCGAACATGATACCATGAGCCCCCCTTGCCGAACCAGTCCTTGGGCGCTAATACCGCGCCTCTTCCCCGGGGGGCCATAGCTCAGTTGGGAGAGCGCTTGAATGGCATTCAAGAGGTCAGGGGTTCGATTCCCCTTGGCTCCACCATCGTGATGATCCTAAGCACTTGTAAAGTATAAGAATTTTCCGCGGGCATTTTGCCCGGCCCCAACATTGTTCCCAACAGGCCCGGCGGGTTGGCGATATTTTGGCGTCACTCGTGCTCGCCCTCGTTGTTATGTCCCTTGCCTGTTCACCGAGCCAACGCTCTTGCCACTTCTTCCGCGCTTGGCCCGCTTCGCAGCGCGACCGGGTTTCCCTTGCCGTCCACAGGTCGCCAACCGCTCTCAAGCAGGCAGGCATCCATGGCGCGGCGCCTGGGCGCTTCGTTAAAGTCCATAGTGATCGGCCTAGCCGGGACCGGGTTGCTGCTGGTGATGAAATTCATCGGGCGGATGGTTTCGCGCTGCTGATAGCAGTCCACGGTGTTCCCGTATCCGGTGCAGGACGTGCGGATAGTCGTCGGGCTGTCGTTCTGGATGATGATTTGTCGCGGCTCCTGGGGGGACGGCTGGTGCGTCACCAGGGCACGCGGGAACATTGAGAAGGCGCGGGCCTCGCATTGCGACCGAGCAATGTGCAGGTCGGCCTCGGTGGCGCCGGGCTTGGCCCATTGCTGCGCGCAAGCGGTCAAAAGGCACAATGCCATCAAGGCGAGGATATTGTTCTTTGCCATGGGTCCCGTCTCCACTGAGCGGGATTGTAGGGGAAAGATTGCGAGCGAAGGAAGGAATTATTCAGGCCCGTCACCTAATCCACCGGCGCGGCGCACCAGCATGAGGGTTGCACAGAGGCAGCTTGCCAGCGCTGACAGGTGCCAAGCGTCTGCCAGGCCGGTTGTGCGTGGCGCGTCCAGAAGCGCTGCGCGCGAAGTGAAGGGGCGCGAGAAGGCCCGCAGCGTTCAGGGTGGCAAGCAGGCAGGCAGGGTTGGGCCAAGCAAGCCAAGCAAACACGGCGGATGGGCGGCGACTGCCAGGGCAGGCAGGCGGGCGGGCCGACAAGCCGGGCGAAGCAGCGGCGGGCGCGCTGGCTCGGCGCCACGCCCCCCCCGGCACATCGAAAGACGGGGGGTGGGGGGCTGATAATGAACGCCCGCTCAAATTTTTTCCTGGCAGGGGTGGGTTTGCATCGCAAGGCAAACGCTCACCCTACGGGTTCCGCATCGGGCTCGCTTTGAACCGCCCCAGGTTTGTCGGAGGCTGATTTGCTTAAGTTACGCTGCCATGTCTGGTCGAATGACAAGGTGCTCGTGACGGCGCGGAATGTGTGCCTGTCCACCGTAGATTTACCCGCGGCCGCGCTGCATGAGCCGCCGCAGAAACGAACCTAAACAGTCAAGCTAAAAAACAGCGAGGCGCAGACAGCGGTTTCGCTACCGCCACACTCAGGACGGCGCAACAGCGCTTTCCCCGGCGATCGGGGCGTCCCAACGATCATCCGGCACCCTAGCGCGCCGGAAGTCGAGGATTCCGGAGGTGTCCAGCTATCTTGCTTTGAGAGAGAGCCGCTTCACGATTATTGTTCGGTCAGAAAGCCGAACTTCAAACGTTGCTTCCTGGATCTCCACCGAGACATCACCATAATGCAACTGCCGATGATGATTGGCGCAAACCGTCATCACGTTGGATGCTGATAGCGATCCAATCTGCCGCTCAGATACAGGCATGACGTGATGGGCCTCAACATATGGCGTGCCATTTTTTTTGAGGAAGGAATGCGGTGATAATCCGAGCGCTTCGCAGATCTGACATCTGTAGCCATTGAGTTTCTTGACCGCACCGCCGATCGGACCGCGTTCAATTTGCAAACCCGTCTTCAGCTTAGCCTCAGGGCGTTCCTGCAAAGCCTTTCGTTCGAGCTCGGCCATGTCGTGTAGCCGTCCGGCCAGCGGATGGGGCGTTGGAGGCTCTGGGTGCTTCGACTGCGAACCGTTCAACGCGAATGCCCAACCCTTAATACCAGCTTCATTCTCCCGAAGTTCCTGCCTCCACGGAATGCTGGCAGTACCCGGCAGCTCCTGGGTTCGTCCAAGGATTGCCTCGAAATCCTCAGGCATCCACCGTCTTGCCTTGGATGCTGCCGCCATCGATGGAACGGGAAACGCCCAAGTTAGCCCCTCACCGCTCCATGCATTAGCGAACGGGACTTCGGCAACCAACCCGAGTGGAGGGAGCG
>JBILPX010000258.1:0-4894 GCA_044373565.1 Roseomonas sp. | reverse complement strand
ATGCAACGCCACGCGGCAGGGTTTTTTCAGCACCTCAAGTGCCTTGAGTGCCGCTGTCAGTTCCATGCGGTTATTGGTGGTCTCGGCCTCGCCCCCTGAGAGCTCCTTCTCGTGTTCGCCAAAGCGCAGAATGGCGGCCCAACCGCCGGCGCCGGGGTTGGGCTTGCAGCCGCCATCGGTCCAAATCTCGACCAAGGGGCGCGGGTCGGCGCTGCCAGTCACAGGCCAAAGGCCGAAAGCGTTTCGGCGCCGCTGAAAAATCTCAGCTTGCGCAGATATTCCACCGGGTCCTTCCGCGTCACCAGCGCGCCTTCGGGCGTGTGGGTCCAGTCATAAAGCCGGGTCAGCAGAAAGCGCAGCGCCGCACCGCGGCACAGCACGGGCAGGGCGGCCAATTCAGCATCGGATAATGGGCGGATGGCGCGATAGGCGCCAAGCAAGGCGCGGGCGCGGGTGACGTTGAAGGAATAATCCGGCTCAAAGCACCAGGCATTCAGGCAGACAGCGATGTCATAGGCGAAAAGATCCGTGCAGGCGAAATAGAAATCAATCACGCCGGACATGCGCGGCTGGCCATCGGCGCCCGGCAGGAAGAAGGCGTTGTCGGGGAAAAGATCGGCGTGGATTTGCCCGATCGGCAGGCTGCCCTCGGCCGGCCAGGCGGCCAGAATGCCGGCAAGGGCCGCATCAAGTTCCGCAATCAGGCCTGGCTGCACCTCATCTCCGCGGGCGCGGCAGCCATCCAGCAAGGGCGCCCAGCCCTTGGGGCCGAGCGCATTGGGCCGGCTGAGCGCAAACCCTGCCCCAGCCAAATGCATTTCCGCCATTGCCGTGCCGAGTGGCGCGCAGTGTTCTGGCCGCACCCGGCGCGGCCAAACGCCAGGCAGGAAGGTGACAATCGCCGCCGGCCGCCCCGCCAATTCGCGCAAGGCCGCGCCATCCCGCCCATGCACTGGCGTGGGGCAAGCCATGCCGCGGGACGCCAAATGTTCCATCAGGCCCAGGAAATAGGGCAATTCAGCAAGGTCCACGCGCTTTTCATACAGCGTCAGGATGAAATCGCCGGCTTCGGTTTTCACCGCGTAGTTGGAATTCTCGACACCCTCCGCAATGCCGCGAAAGGCAAGCAATTCGCCAAGCGCATAATCGCCCAGAAAGGCGCGCAAAGCCTCATCCGAAACCTCAGTGTAGACAGCCATTATTCAGCGGCGAGCCCGCGCGGCAGGCGGAAGGTGATCTGTTCCACCGCCACCACTACCTCCTCGATTTCCAGAGAATAGGCTTCACGAAGCCGGGCGATCACTTCTTCCACCAGCACTTCGGGCGCGCTGGCGCCGGCGGTGACGCCCACGGTCTTGCAGCCCTGCACAAGGGAAAGATCTAGATCAGCACCGCGCTGCACCATCACGGCGCGGCCGGCGCCGCTACGTTCTGCCACTTCGCGCAGGCGCTGGCTGTTGGACGAATTGGGCGCGCCCACCACCACCACCAGATCGGAACGCGCGGCAATTGCCTTCACCGCCGCCTGGCGGTTGGTGGTGGCGTAGCAGATATCTTCCTTGGCGGGGCCACGGATTTCCGGGAAGCGCTGTTGCAGGATGCCGATGATCTCTGCCGTGTCATCCACCGAAAGCGTGGTCTGCGTGGTGAAGGCAAGCGTCGCGCCCTCGGGCCGCAGAACGCTGCGCGCATCCGCCGCATCCTGCACCAAAGTCACCGCCCCTTCGGGCAATTGGCCCATGGTGCCGATCACTTCCGGGTGGCCGGCATGGCCAATCAGGAAAAGATGGCGGCCATGTTCATGATGGTGTTCGGCTTCACGATGCACCTTGCTCACCAGCGGGCAGGTGGCATCCAGTGCGAACATCATGCGCTGCGCGGCCTCGGCCGGGACAGATTTCGGCACGCCATGGGCGGAAAACACCACGGGCTGGCCGTCATTGGGGATTTCGTTCAGTTCCTCGACAAAGACCGCGCCTTGTTTTTCAAGGTTTTCCACCACGAAGCGGTTATGGACGATTTCATGGCGCACATAGACAGGGGCGCCGTGGCGTTTCAGCGCTTCCTCCACAATCTTGATGGCGCGGTCCACGCCGGCGCAAAAGCCTCGCGGGCCAGCGAGCAGAAGGTTCAGGGGCGGCTTGGCAGAGGCCATGGGCGCGGGGTCCATCCAAGGGGGCCGGCCACGGGTTGCGGCGCGACGTGAAGAATGGTCAGAGTAGCCCGCAGCCCGTTCGGGTCAAAGGGGGTTTCGGCATGTGGCGCTTCGGGGTTCTGGTTTTGGCGGGGCTGGTCGCGGCTTGTGGCTCGTCCACCAAGGAAACCGTGCTGGCACCCTGCCCAAGGGTGACGATTCTGGCCGATGGGGCGGATGTCACCCACTTTCGGCCCGGCGCGCCGCCGGATTTGGCCGCGATGCTGGTGGATGGCCGGATTGCGGGGGTGAATACATCTTGTGATTATGTCCGGGGCGGCGGGGTCGAGGTGAAGGTCTCGGTCCTGATGGATGTGGAACGCGGCCCCGCCGCGCGCGGCAATCGTGCGGAATTGCCCTGGTTCCTGGCGGTGACCAGCGGTGATGACAGCCAATTGGTGCAACGTAAGGACGCGCTGCTTTTGGTGAATTTTGAGGGCAATCAGACCCGCGCCCGGGTAGCCACCGCCCCCGAGAGCATCACCTTCGCTCCCGGGCGCAACCCGGCTGAATTCCGCGTGCGGGTTTCCTTCGCCCTGACCGCGGAGGAGCTTGACCGCAACCGCCGCCGCGGGCCGCGCTAAATTTTGCCCCGAAGCTGCTGGGGCATCTTGTCTCACCCCGCGCTGTTACATACATCCACTCCGTGAATACCGCGCCCCTTCGGGTGCGGCTTCCTGCAACCCCATCCGCGGTGGCGCTCGGCCATCGTTTTAGCATTAGGGGATCGCCGTGGTGCCATGCTGGGCCGCCGCGATCCGCCATAGAGGAGAACTCGGATGAGTAAGGTTATCGGTATCGACCTTGGTACCACCAATTCCTGCGTCGCCATTCTTGAAGGCAAGGATGTGCGCGTTATTGAAAACGCTGAAGGCGCGCGCACCACGCCCTCCATGATCGCCTTTGCCAAGAATGGCGAAAGGCTGGTCGGGCAATCGGCCAAGCGCCAGGCCGTCACCAACCCCATGGGCACGCTTTATGCGGTGAAGCGCCTGATTGGCCGCCGCTTTGATGACCCGATGGTGCAAAAAGATATCAACCTCGCCCCCTTCAAGATCGTGAAGGCGCCGAATGGCGATGCCTGGGTTGAAGTGGATGGCCAAACCTACGCGCCGCAGCAGATCAGCGCCATGGTGCTGACCAAAATGAAGGAAACCGCCGAAGCCCATTTGGGTGAGAAGGTTTCCCAGGCCGTGATTACCGTTCCGGCCTATTTCAATGACGCCCAGCGCCAAGCCACCAAGGAAGCCGGCACCGTTGCCGGGCTTGAAGTGCTGCGCATCATCAATGAACCGACGGCCGCCGCGCTGGCCTACGGCATGGAACAGAAGAAGGGCGGCACCATCGCGGTTTATGACCTTGGTGGCGGCACTTTCGACGTTTCCGTGCTGGAAATCGGCGATGGCGTGTTCGAAGTGAAATCCACCAATGGCGATACCTTCCTGGGTGGTGAGGATTTCGACCAACGCATTATTGATTATCTGGCCGATGAATTCCGCAAGGAACAAGGCATTGACCTGCGTGGCGATAAGCTTGCGCTGCAACGCCTGAAGGAAGCGGCGGAAAAGGCGAAGATCGAGCTTTCGTCTTCCAAGGAAACCGAAGTCAATCTGCCCTTCATCACGGCGGATGCCTCTGGCCCCAAGCATTTGGTCATGAAGGTCACCCGCTCAAAGCTGGAAGCTTTGGTGGATGATCTGATCAGCCGCACACTGGAACCCTGCCGCCAGGCGCTGAAGGATGCCGGCCTTGCCGCCAATGAAGTCGATGAGGTGATCCTTGTCGGCGGCATGACCCGCATGCCGAAAGTGGTGGAAGCGGTTCGCCAATTCTTCGGCAAGGAACCCGCGCGTAACGTCAACCCCGATGAGGTCGTCGCCATTGGCGCGGCCATTCAGGGCGGCGTGCTGAAGGGTGATGTCAAGGATGTGCTGCTGCTGGATGTGACGCCGCTCAGCCTTGGTATTGAAACGCTCGGCGGTGTCTTCACGCGGCTGATTGATCGCAATACGACGATCCCGACGAAGAAAAGCCAAACCTTCTCCACGGCGGATGACAATCAAACCGCGGTTACCATCAAGGTCTATCAGGGCGAACGTGAAATGGCTGCCGATAACAAGCAGCTTGGCACGTTTGACCTGACGGGCCTCCCCCCCGCGCCGCGTGGCGTGCCGCAAGTGGAAGTGACCTTTGACATTGACGCGAACGGTATTGTCAGCGTCAGCGCGAAGGACAAGGCAACCGGCAAGGAACAGCAAATCCGTATCCAGGCGAAATCGGGCCTTTCGGACGCCGATATCGAACGCATGGTGAAGGATGCCGAAGCCAATTCGGAGGCCGATCGTAAGCGGCGTGAAGCCGTGGAAGCGCGCAACCAGCTTGATGCGTTGGTGCATTCCACCGACAAGACTCTGAAGGAAAGCGGGGACAAGGTGCCGCCGGCTGAAAAGCTGGAAGTGGAATCGGCGCTTGCCGCTGCCCGCACCGCCATGGAAGGCCAGGATGCCGATGCGATCCGCGAGGCTTCTGAGAAACTGTCCCAGGCTTCGATGAAAATGGGTGAGGCGCTGTACAAGGCTGAACAGGCCGCGCCAAAGCCGGAAGAAGGCGCGGCAAATGCCGCTGGCGCCTCCAAGGACAAGGTGGTTGACGCCGAGTTCGAGGAAGTGGACCCGAACAAGAAGAAGCCTTCCTGATCCC
>JBILPX010000257.1:0-4900 GCA_044373565.1 Roseomonas sp. | reverse complement strand
TATCACCACAAGCCCCATCAGGTAGCGCAGGAATTGCACCTGGAAGGGGTCAAGTTCATGCGTAAGCTGCCGCATGATGGTATTCAGCAGCGTGAACAAAAGGCCCGCAACAGCGATAAACCCCATGCCGCGCAGCGCCGCATTGCGAGGTGCCGCAGCGCCTTGGTTCATGGCTGTTCTGTCAAAAAACGCAGCAGCGTGGCGTTGAATTCGTGGGCGGCCTCATAAGCCACCCAATGGCCGGCACCGGGAATGGCATGCGCGCGCGCACCGGGGCGCAGCCCATGCACAAGATCAAGCCGCCATTGCACATTGGGCCGTACAATCGCATCCCATTCGCCGTAAATGGCATTGAGCTGCCCGCGCCCGCGCATCAGCGCCTGTTTCAGCGAATCCGTGCTGGCGAAGCCGCGACTTTTGAAGCGCGCGCCGCGGGTCGAGGCTTCCTGAATGGCCAGCGCCACATCATCAATCTTGCTGGCATCGGCGAACATCAATTCAGCCAGATTATGCCGATGCGAAGCCACCCGTTCATCGCCGGCCAGCGCGCGCACCTTCACTAATTGCGTTGGGCTGCGCTGAAAGCCCAGCGCGCCGGCGCCGATGATCGTCAGGCTTCTGACCCTGTCCTGATCCAGCGCAGCAAGATGCCCGGAACAAAGCGCACCAAAGGAAAACCCCGCCAGATCATAGAGGCTGCCAGCGGGCAGGATGCGATCCAACCCGCGCGCCAGAATCTCCGCCACCCCTTCGGGCGTTGAGACACCTTCCGGCATGGCGCTATCGCCAAGCCCGGGCAGATCGGGCGTGATCACCATGCGCCCGGCGCCGAGCGGGCCGATATTGCGCGCCCAATGCCGCCAGGAACCGGAACCGCCATGCAGCAGCACCAACGGCGTGCCTTCCCCCCAAACGCGCCAGACCATGCTGCCACCGCCGCAGGGGGTTTCCGCCACGCGCGCCTCAGCGGCCAGCGGCGTGAGCGCCGGGTGAAGTTCCGCGCTGCCATCGCCGGCGCGCCAGATGATTTTGCTCATGCCTGCGTTCGAACCCGTTCCGGCGGGAAGCTTAGGGCTGGGCGCGGTGCTGTCCAACCCCACGCACCCTTTCAGAGCGGCTTTTGCGCCTTTTCGAGCAAGCGGCCCAGGAAACCTGGCTTCTTCGGCTCAGCGGGCGGCTTGGTGGCCTCAGCCACGGCCTTGGCTTCGGCGGCGGCGCGCTTTTCCTTCTGCGTCAGCCATTTTTCCAGGCTCATGCCTGCCTTGGCGGCGCGTTTGGCTTCATAGGCGCGTTGCGCTTCGGTCAGTTTCCGGTCGGCCATGATCAGTACCTCTTTACCGGCACCTGAATGGCGCGCCGCGCGGCTTCCGGCAAGGGGCAAGAAGTGGCAGAAGCAGGTTCATGGACGCGAAAATAAAGGCCGGCATTTGGGTTTCCATGGCGATCCGGCTTTCCGATATGGCCGGGCGCGCCGCCGCCGTGCTGCGCAAGGGGGACCCCGATAGCGGCGGCATCGTCTGCGTGCTGCGCGGGCGAGGGGGCGTGCAGGTGCTCAGCCAAATCCGTGACGCCGAGGGCCGGCCAGCCTGGCTGCGCGCCACCGGGCCCGGCGCGGTGGATCAGGAAACCGCGGATTCCTACGTCGCGCGCCAGGTGCAGCGTGATCCCGATCTTTGGGTGGTGGAATTCGACGCGCCGGATTTACAGCCGCCGTTTGAGGCCCGGATCGTCTAGCATTTGGTCTGTCACACCGGATCGCAGCGCAATTCAAAACGGCATTCGCTGGCACCATGCGCGGCGCAGGCAACTTCCCGGCAAGTAGGCTCAGCCGCCCGCCCTGCCTGTTCCATCACATACCGCATGGCACCGCCAAAACTGCCTTCGAACATGTAGCAGACCGGGCGGCCAACCTGCCCATAAGCCAGCGCATAGGCCGAATGGCGCACCGTGACTGCGGCAGTGCCGGCGGCTTCATCCAAAGCCGTGATTTCAAACAAGCCATAGCCGCGCTGCGATAGGCGCTTCAGGTAATGACGGAATGTCTCAACGGGTGTCAGCCCATGCGTCTTGCCTTCCGCGCGGCACCATTGCAGCGCGGAAAGATCAGCCGAGCCATACATGATGCCGCGGAAGCGATCAGCGCCGATCGCTTCCTCCACACTTTTCTGGATATTCACCAGGAAATGGCGCGGCAGATAGATCATCGGCAGCCCATCGGTGCACCAGATCCCGGTTTCGGGATCAACCTCGATCGGCACTGCCGGCCCGGCCATCGGCTTCAGCCCTTCTGCGCGGCTTGAAAGGCTTCAAAGAAGGCGGTCGGCTTGACGATGCGATTCTGCATCTGCACCAGCGCACCGGTATCCGCGACCTTCTTGAGATAGGCCGTCCAAGCTGGGTCAGCCGCCATGGCGCTGCGGCGCCGTTCACGATCCGCCTGATCATCATAGGCCCACATATGGACAATGGTATTGAGCTCACCTTCGATGGTCGTGAACCAGCCATAGCAGCGGCCAAGGTGCTTTTTCTGGATGTCCCAGCCTTCCTTTTCATAAAGCGCGACAAAGTCCGCGACCTTATTCGGCAGGCAGGTATAGATGCGGAGGTCAATGATCATGGCGGGGCTCCTTCAAGGGTGAGGGCGCCAGCTTAAGCGCACCCAGGGCAGGGGCGCTACTGCCCATGTCTTGCTCCCGGCGCCGGTTCTTGCGACCGTGCCCCCCATGGAACAGCATAGCATCACGACCGTTGCGGCGCTTGAAGCCCTGTATGATCAGGTGCTGGAGACAGCCGCGAATAAATCCACCGATAGGCTGGATGCGCCAACGCGCGCCTTCATTGCCGCCTGCCCCTTTGTGCTGCTGGGCACCCAGGGTTCGCGGGGGAATCACATCACGCCGCGCGGCGATGCGCCCGGCTTTGTCCAGGCGCTGGATGACCACCACGTCATGCTGCCCGATCGCAAGGGCAATAACCGGCTTGATGGGCTGCGCGATATTCTGGAAGACAACCGTGTATCGCTGCTATTCCTGATCCCCGGCGCGAATGAGACGCTGCGGCTGCACGGCACGGCCACGATTTCAACCGATCCCGAATTGCGCGCGCGGTCGGTGGCGCAGGGCAAGGAACCGGCCACGGTACTGATCATCAAAATCGGTGAAATTTTCGTCCAATGCCCGAAATCGCTGATGCGATCGGCCTTATGGGGCGGGCAGGTGCGTCCGGCCGAGGCGCCAAGCCTGGGGCAGTTGATCTCCGCCCATAAAAAGGGTGCGGTGGATGCTGCGGCCTATGACTTGGCCGCGCCGGCGCGGATGAAGGCCAATCTTTACTGACAGCGAGCGCTTGAACGTGTTGCGTTCACATGGGTTCACGCAACCCGCTCTACATCGTTGTTTTTCGAGCATCTTCACACCTTCAGATGATTCCATCTGAAGGTGATCTGCTCTAGGCCCTTACCGATCCGTCAGCCGCAATTCAATGCGCCGATTGCGCGCCAGCGCCTGGGGTGAATCGCCCGGATCAATCGGCTGAGCATCGCCAAAACTGGTGGCCGCCACGCGATTAGCGGGCAGGCCCTCCGCAATCAGGATTTGCGCAACCGCAATGGCGCGCGCTGCGGCCAATTCCCAATTGCTGGCAAAGCGTGCGCTGCGAATAGGCGTGCGGTCCGCATGGCCATCCACCCGCAGCACCCAGGAAACATCGGGGGGGATCAGCGGCGTTACTTCTGCCAGCACGCCTGCAATGTCGCGCAATTGCCTGATGCCCGCTTCGGATAATTCCGCACTGCCCGGGGCGAAAAGTACCTCACCCTGGAAGACAAAGCGGTCCCCCACAATGCGCACTTCTGGCCTTTCGCCCAAAACATCGCGGAGCCGGCCAAAGAAATCACTACGATAGCGCTGCAATTCCTCAACCCGTGCCGCGAGTGCCGCATTCAGGCGTTGGCCGAGCAGCGCGATTTGCGCATTGCGATCCCGCCCTTCCGCTTCCGCCAGATCAAGCGCGCGTGACAGCCTGGCCAATTCCGCGCGCAGCGCTTCCGTCTGGCGCGTCAACAGCGCCACTTGCGCGGCGGCACTTTCTGCCAAGCGCGCGCGTTGGCCTGATTCCGCTTCCGCCCGCTCTCGCCCGCGCTGTTCCTGCGCGGCGCGGCGTTCCAATTCATCGCGCAGCGCCGTCAGCGCCCTGATCTGTTCGGAAAGCCGCGCCATTTCGGAAAGCCGCTGCGTGACGGTTTCACGTTCCACCCGCACTTGCCGGTCCAGCGCCTGGGCTTCGCGCCTTAGTGCTTCCAGCGCCGCTTGGGCGGCGACCAATTCCGTCTGACTGCTGCGCAAATCCCGTTGCAGCCGCGCGGCATCGCCGCCTGTGCGCTCAGCGCGCCCCAGCGCTTCGGCCATTTGCCGTTCCGTGGCAGCAGCACGGTCCGCGGCACTGCGCGCTGCCAATTCCAAATCCGAAAGCCGCGCGCCCAGCCTATCGCGTTCACCGCGCAGCCCATCGCGTTCGCTGGCCAGCCTGTCGCGTTCTTCGCGCAGCAACGCCAGGGATTGCATGGCAGCGTCACGCGCTGCGGCCGTGCCGCGCAAATCATCGCCCAGCCGGCCAAGCTGCTGGCGCAATTGCTCCCCTTGTGCGGCCTCCAGCGACAGCAATTCCGCCAATTCAGCAACACGGAGATTGAGCTGATCCATCGCCTTTTCGCGTGAACTGAGCGCGACCGAAAGAAAGCCCTGCGCCAGCACAAACACCAGCAGCACGAAGATGATGACCATCAGCAGGGTGGAAAGCGCATCCACATAGCCTGGCCAGACATCCAGATTACCGCCGCGCCCGCGCCGCCTTTCGGAAGACCCCGCCATGTCGGCTCAACCCACTAAAGTCGTTTTGCCGC
>JBILPX010000271.1:0-4712 GCA_044373565.1 Roseomonas sp. | reverse complement strand
ATATAGGCGTTGCACAGCAGGGCGAAAAACGCATCGCGCAAGGTCTGTTCAGGGGCAACAGCCTTGGCCCAAAAATCATCCAAAGCGCCCTGAAAACTGAGCCCGGGCACATCAAAAATGGTCCGCCCCAGAAACTTCACCGGCTTACCAAGAGAAAGGGCGCGGCTGGCAGTGGTGCTATTGACCGTGATCATGCCCTGTGCGGCCTTCAGCATGGCATCAAGATCACCGCGCGGGGCCACCTGCACCCGCCCAGCGATGCCGGCTTTGCGGGCCATGGATGAAATGCGTTTCGGCCAGTTCTTCACGCAAGGGTCCAAGGGATGGAGCTTCACCAGCAATTCCGCATCACCCGGTGCGTGCTGGGCGAAGGACGTCATCACCTCCTCAAGCGGCGTATCCAAATCTGGATAATGCGAATAGGTCCGTAAGGAAAAATCGGTTTCCATTTGCATGGCGAATAGCCAGAAGGGCGCTTGGCGCCGCTGAAGCCCGGTCAGGATCCTGTGCGAGCGATGGTTCTCACGTACGCGCAGCAGCAAGCGACGGCCTAGCCCAGAATACATCCAGACCGGGTGTATCAGCTCATGATTCTGGAAATGGCGAAACGGAAAGGGAAACAGCATCGCCAGATGATACAGAACATCCCAAACTGCCTGGGTTGGAAAGTGATCCTTGAAGCGCTGCCTGATGTCGGTAGGCGGAAGACCCTTTGCCGCGCTCAGGATTGTTGCTGGGTCACGCGGGAAAAGACTGGCGCCACCCATGCCATCGCGTTCCAGCGTTATCCAATCCGGGCGCATATAGCCATAATCCGTGACGATAATGGCAATACCCCGCGCCTTGGCGGCGGCAATAGCCACGCTGTGATAAAAACGTTGCTCGCCAAGCAGCACCAAATCGGTAATGGCATGTTCAGCCAGGAAGCCATCGATCCAGGGGGCCCATTCCTCGGGCCGCCCCGTGAAATCAACTGCGCCAGGACCACGCCAAAACAGCCGATCCCCAAGGTTCAAATTGACCCGATGGACCTTGTGCCCTCTACCGCGCAGGCCAGCCCCAACTTCAGCAAAAAAAGGCGCTATAGGGCCTTGCAGAAAAAGAAAGCGCCTTTCGCCGGAAGCGGCTTGCGAATGAAACATGCCAAGCCGAATTGGCATCCTGATAGGGGAAGGTCAATCTCCCCCGCCGCCCAGGCGCTGATGGCCGCCTATCTTTGCGACCAGGGCGTGGCTTGCCACAGCCGGCGATATTCCGCTTCCTGCCGGCGCAGGCGCTCAAACCAGGCATCGCCTGGCTCATAAGCCGGCTCCGTGAAGCGGCTTTCCAGGATTTTCACGAATTCCGGATCGCGCGCGATATCGGCCGTCGCCTCGCGCAGGCGCTGCACAATGGCGGGCGGCGTACCGGCTGCCATGACCAGCCCGCGTTCTGAGGCCATCTGCACCGGGAAGCCCAATTCGATGAGTGTTGGCACATCGGACCGGAAACGGCTGCGCGTGGCGCCCCCTTGGGACAATACGCGAAGCTTCTCGGGGCTCGCCGTGACGGGCCCGAGGTTTAGCCCCATGCTATCCACTTGCTTGCCAAGCACCGCTGCACGCAACTGCGGATCACCCTGATAAACCACATGGGTGAATCGCGTGCCGGTTGCCGCCTGCAAAAGCACCAACTGCAAATGATCATCCGTGCCCACACCTGGTGAGGCATAGGTGATCGTCTCAGGCCGCGCCCGCGCTGCCGCCAGCAGGTCAGCTAGCGTGCGATAGGGGCTATCTTCATGCACCGTGATGGCCGAGGGATCGGTCACCAGATTGCCGATGCCCACAAAATCATCCAGCTTGAATTGCGCTGTCCGCTCGATCGGGATGGTGAGCAGCCCCGGCATATTGGTGGTGCCGATGGTATGCGCATCGGGACGCGACCTGGCCACAGCCGCCAAGGCAACCTCTCCGCCCGCGCCAGGGCGATTCACCACCACCACGGAACCACCGATGCGTTTTTCAAGCGCGGCAGCGTAGCTTCGCGCATCAAGATCAGTGCCGCCACCGGCGGTGAAGCCGACAATGATTTCAATCGGCCGATCAGGCCAGCGCGGCTGCGCCAAGGCCGGCGCGGCCAGCAAGGCACCGGCCGAGGCCAAAAGACTGCGACGTTGCATTTTCAAGACATTTTCCCCTCATTGCTTTTTTTGAGTCGATCAGGCGGCAGAGCCCTTTTTGCACGACTAGTTCTCCCGACAACCATGCCGGAGAGTTCGGCTCAGCGCTACCCTATTGGCAACCACACACTCACCTTGGTGCCCTGGCCTTCAGTACTGTCAATGGCAAGCCGTCCGCGATGGTGCATCACGATATGGCGCGTGATCGCCAACCCAAGCCCCGTGCCGCCCTTGTGGCGGGATCGGGCTGCGTCAACGCGATAGAATCGCTCGGTCAGGCGCGGCAGATGGTGTTTGGCAATGCCGGGGCCATCATCTGTCACGGTAAGCGCCGCACCGGGGCGCGCCGTGGCATTATCCGCGGGCGCAGGCTTGAGCGTGACCAAGATCAGCCCTCCCCCCTCCCGCCCGTGATTGATCGCGTTCTCCAGCAGATTGCGGATTACCTGTGCGACCTGATCCGCATTGGCGGGCTTGGCGACCAAAACGTCATCCAGATCAAGTTCCAACCGCATCTCGCGCCGTTTCAGTAGCGGAGCCAGCGCCTCAGCCTCGGCCCGCAGGATCATGGCGAGAGGTGCTTCGCCGACCGGTGGCTGGTGTTCCTCCATTTCAATACGAGAGAGGTTCAGCAAATCATCAATCAGCCGGCGCATGCGTTCACCCTGCTCGGCCATGATGCCAAGGAAGCGATGCTGCGCCTCAGGATCATCCGCCGCCGGGCCACGCAGGGTTTCAATGAAGCCAAGCAGGCTCGCCAAGGGCGTGCGCAATTCATGGCTGGCATTGGCGACAAAATCGGCGCGGGTGCGTTCAATCGCAGCTTCCCGGCTGCGATCAATCAGCAGGATCAGAAGCCGCCCACCATTGGCGAGCGGCGGATCAAGTGGCACCACGCGGGCCGAGACCTCACGCGGTAAGGGCACGGGCAGATGGAGTTCAACCGTGGCGGAGTGCCCCTCCGCCAGCGCATCATCCATGGCAGAGGCAAGCACGGGATGGCGAAGAAGTGCCGCCGCATCGGGCCCCTGCCCGCCGGCCTCCGGCCCCAGCATGTCCCGCGCGGCGGGGTTGGCGCGCAGCACGGTACGCTCGGCGGAAAGCAGCAGCACGGGTTCGGGCAGGTTTTCCAGAATGGCAGCATCGGCGCGGCGCAGCCGTTCAAGCATGGCCCCCTGTTCGGCCAGGCCGCGGGCCAGGCGACGAATGCCATCGGCCAAATCTTCGGCGGAAGGCAGAGTGGTAACTTCAGCCCGTGCCGGGGCCGCCCGAACCTGCGCCAGCGCATCGCGCAGCGCTTCGGCCAAAAGCGCCAACCGCGCACGCCAGCCCAGGGCGAGGACAAAACTCCCGGCTGCCACAGCAGCCAGCGCCAAAAGGCCAGGGATGGGGCGCAATTCGCGCGTGAGGATCAGCAAGCCAAGCACCAGCGCCGGCACCGTGCAGATAGCAAACGCAAAGCGCAGCAGTGGCTTCATTCGGAAAGCTGCCCGCAGGGCATCATTCAGAAGCCAACCCCAAGCGGCATTGGCGGTTCCACCAACACCGCATCGCCATTCGGGGAAACACGATACAGCGCGAGACCGCGATCCACCGCCCCATCCGGCCCAAGCCGCACCGGCCCGTCAACCCCTTCAAACCGAGGCGTCGCATCAGGCCTGGTGCCAGCGGGGGCCACCGCCAGCCCCGCCGCCATCAGCGCAGCATCATGCGCAACGCCGGCAATACGTGGCGGGCGCGCGCCGAAAGCCTGCTGGTAGCGCGCATCAAAAGCGCCACGCGCACGCTCATCTGGGGCTGGGAAAAGCGCGCCATGCAAAGCGGGTTCATTGGCAAGCCCAGCATCGGCAATCCAAAGCGCGTGCCCAAGCAACAAGGGCCGCGGGTTTTCCTGCGCCCCCGCCCTGACGGCCGCAGCCAATTCCCGCGCACGAAAGCCCGTGGCGCCAATCATCACCGCATCAATCGCCTGGTTTGCCTGCCGGGACATCTGGGCAACCGGCCCGGCCGCGCCAGCCCGATCATTGAACAGCGCAATTGCCGGGCTGGGCAGGTTGAAATCAGCGGCTGTCTTGCGCATGGCGACAGCAAGCGCCCGGCCAAAGGCATCATCCGGCGCCACCATGCCAAATTGCCGCGCTCCGGCTGACATGGCCGAGCCCATCACGCGGCGCATCTGTTGTTCTGGAGTGACGCCAAGCGTCCAAACGCCCGGCCCGGCCTGGGATGCATCATTGGTGAAAGCCAACACGGGCAAGCGCGCCGCTTGCGCCACCGGTGCCGCGCCGGCGGTTTCACCCGAGGTAAGCGGCCCCACCATACTGACCGCCCCAAGGCTGACAGCGCGCCGCGCCGCTTCCCCCGCCCCCATGGCATTACCACCCGTATCCAGCGGGACAAATTCCACCCGGCGATCATTCTGATCAAACAGCGCTAATTCCGCCGCCTGTTGCAGCGCTTGGCCGAGCTGTTCCTGTTGCCCCGACAGCGGCAGCAGCAGTGCTACCCTTGTGCGCGCCACATCAGCCGGCGCGGCGTTAGGCGGGGCGCC
>JBILPX010000074.1:0-11351 GCA_044373565.1 Roseomonas sp. | reverse complement strand
GTGAGCGCGACAAGCATCCCGAGCGGGATAAGGGCTAGCAGGCGTGATGACAGCCGAACCAGAAAACGAGCCACGATCAGTCCATCCTTCGGCTGCGCCCACCATCGGGCCTGGCCTGACATTGGTTGCGACCCCCATAGGCAATATGGGGGATCTTTCGCCCCGCGCCCTGGCCGCCCTTAGGGCCGCCGATGCGGTGCTGTGTGAAGATAGCAGAACAACTGGCGCAATGCTCGCCCGGCTGAGCGTGTCAGCGCGCCTTATTCCCCTGCATGACCATAATGAAGCGTCAGAGCTGCCCCGCATACTGGAAATGCTGGGCAAGGGCCAGAAATTGGCGCTGGTATCCGATGCCGGCACGCCTTTGGTGAGTGATCCTGGCTTCCGGCTGGTGCGCGCAGCGATTGCGGCGGGGCTGCCGATCTCGGCCATTCCCGGCCCCAATGCAGCAGTCATGGCCCTGGTACTGTCCGGCCTGCCACCCGAGCCCTTCCTGTTCGAAGGCTTCCTGCCGCCCCGCGCCGGCGCGCGCGCGGCAGCGCTCACGCGCCTGAAGGCACTGGAACAGGCGGGGCTTGCTGCCAGCATGATTTTTTACGAGGCACCGCATCGGCTCGCCGAAAGCCTCGCCGATATGGCCGTGGCCTTTGGCGCTGAGCGCCCCGCCGCTGTCGCACGTGAATTGACCAAGCGGTTTGAGGAAGTGCGGCGCGAGAGCCTCGGCGCGCTGGCCACGCATTACGCCAGCGCCGAAGCGCGCGGCGAGATTTGCATTGTGGTCGGCCCAGCCGCCGCCGAGGCGGTGGTGGGCGACGCAGAGGTGACCGCGCAGCTTCGCGCTGCCTTGGACAGCGGGCTTTCGGTGAAGGATGCGGCTGAGGCGGTGGCAAAGGCCACCGGGCGCAAGCGGCGCGATGTTTACCGCGAAGCGCTGGGTATGCTCGGGCAGCAATAATGACTTGCAAAATAAGGTGGCTTGGCAGGCTCGGCTTGGTCAGTCAGGTTATCCCCAAGGCATAGGAATCGGGGAGAATTGGCACATGGGTTTCAGTGATTTTGCCCATTTTTTGGAAAAACATCCTGATCTCACGGTGTTTCTGGTGCTTGGCCTTGGGTATTTCATCGGCCAATTCAAATATCGCGGCTTTGGCTTGGGGCCGGTAACGGGGGCGCTTTTTGCCGGGCTATTGATCGGCCAATTCGCGGAAGTGCCGGTTTCCGAGGTCGCGCGCTCCATCCTGTTTCTGCTGTTCCTATTCGGCATCGGCTATTCGGTTGGGCCGAAATTCCTGAGCGCGGTGAAGGGCGATGGCCTGCCCGGCATTGCCATTGGCATCATCGTGCCATTGTCTGCCATCGCAACCGCGGTGATTGCCGCGCGCATTCTGGGGCTTGATGCCGGCTTCGCCGCCGGGCTTTTTTCTGGCGCCACCACGGAATCTCCGGCCATTGGCACGGCCGCTGAAGCGATCCGCGCGTTGTCATTGCCCAAGGAACAGCGCGACCAAATGATCAGCCATATCGCGGTTGCGGATGCGCTTTGCTATTTGTTCGGTGCACTCGGCGTGATTTTGATGACAACCGTCATAGGCCCGGCAATTCTCCGCATTGATGTGGCGGCAGAAGCGCGCAAGCTTGAGGAAAAATACGGCATTACCCAAAAGCGCGCCGGCATTGCTTCCGCCTGGCGGCCCGTTGAAATCCGCGCCTATGCGATTGCGCCCGGTGCGGCGCTGACCGAAAAAACCGTGGCGCAGGCAGAAGCCATGGCAGCGGGCCAGCGCATCTTCATCCAGCGTATCCGGCGCGGCGACGCGCTGATGGAACCGCGCCCGGAATTGGTTTTGCAGGCAGGTGATATTGTTGCGCTGGAAGCGCGCCGCGATGTGCTGATTGAATTTCTAGGCGCTGACGTCCGTGAGGTTGAAGACAGGGAATTGCTGGATATCGCGGCGATGTCGCTTGAAGTTTATGTCGCGGGGTCCGCGGTCGTGGGGCGGAGCGTTGCTGAACTCGGCCAGGCGCCCGAAGCGCGGGGCGTTTTCCTGCGCCATATTTTCCGCAGCGGGCTTGAAGTGCCGATCAGCCCTGAAACGCGGCTGGAACGCGGTGATATCATTACCCTGATCGGTACAGAAAAGAATGTGGAAGCCGCCGCGGCGCTGGCGGGTGCCGCCATCCGCCCGACGGATTCAACCGATTATATAACGCTTGGGATTGCGATTTTCCTGGGCGGGCTGATGGGTTCGGTGGTGGGTGTGGATATTGGCGGGGCGCATATCGCGCTTTCCACCAGTGTCGGCACGCTGATGGCGGGGCTTTTCATTGGTTGGCTGCGGTCCCGCCGGCCACATTTCGCGCGCATTCCGGATGCGGCGATTTCCATGATGACCTCACTCGGCCTCGCGGCCTTTGTGGGCATGATCGGCCTGCATGCCGGCCCTGTATTTGTGGACGCGGTGCGCGAAGTGGGCTTTGGCCTTTTGCTTGCCGGGGTTTTCGTGACGCTGGTGCCGCAATTCCTTGGGCTATTCATTGGGCGCTATGTGCTGCGCATGAACCCGCTTCTGCTGCTGGGCGCGCTTTCCGGCGCACAAACCATGACAGCCGCGCTGGCCGCATTGCAGGAAAAATCAGGCAGCCCGATTGCGGTGCTGGGCTATACGGCGGCGGTGCCCTTTGGGCATATATTGTTGACCTCGGGCGGGACGGTGATTGTTTGGTTGATGAGTTGAGGGAGTAGCGGACTGCTTAGTCCATGCCTAGTCACCCGAGGAAATCAGAGCGTTCTGCCAATGGTCAAGAACTAATTCATAAAGAACCCTGTCGAGGCTCGTGGATTTTTCTAGCAATCCTTGGATTTCTGGAGTGATCGGTTCTTCCACCCAAGGTTCCATTTCATCACGGACCTCGTATTTTGTGTTCATGCTTGGAAGGTCATCCAAAGGAATCATGCCGAAGGTTTGGGCAACGGTTGAATAAATATTCTTGAGTTGAGAGATATCACCAACCAAATTAAAGGAGAGAAGATTGCTAAGCGCTTGCTGCAAAAGTTGTGCATCAGAAAGCCACCCGACCGGTTCCCCAGCCTTTAATAACTGGTTGCCCTCTGGCTGCCCAAGAACCGCCCCTGCCATTTGCAAGGTGATCGGATTTCTACTGCTTGATACTAGCGTTGGGTCCTGGCTGCGCAGGAAATCCGACAATGTTCCGCGCTTTAGGACCAGTAAAGGATACAATTCGTGTTTTGCAATGTAGTCGGACGAATGCCTTCTCCAGAAATAATAATGCGACAAAAGGCGCTCAATCGGGTCACGCAAAACCGTTACCACAAAAACAGGCTTTGGGATGCGCTTGATTTCATCCGCATTGAAATGGCCGGAAAAGTAACGCCACTGCCCAAGTTCATCCTCGCTGTAACGGTCCAGTACCGAACTACGCTCAGGGCATGTTTCTTCAGGGGTGAAATGGGCGGAGAAATGATGATGCAAGGTCGTACCACCCGTTTTTGGTACATGGAGAAATACAAGCCGAAGTTTCGATGGTTTCTCATTGCAAGGCAACTTATCAGGACCTTTTTTTTTACGATTCAACATTACAGACGAAAGAAATGTTTGAAACCTTAATAAGATTGGAAGTTCAACCTTCATGGTTAGTCACTTCCTGCAACCCGCGGCACCGCCACCCCAACCAAAGCATCCCGCGTGATGATGGACGCCAATTTCTCCGCACTCCACCCCTCAGTCCCCGTGGGGCGCATCGGCAGGACCATCCAGCGGTAATCCGCCGTGCTATCCACCACGCGGATTTCCATATCATCGGGAATTTGCGTGCCCCATTCCGCCAGCACCGCGCGCGGTTCGCGCACGGCGCGGGACCGATAGGCGAAGGATTTATACCAACCCGGCGGATAGCCCAGAAGTGCCCGCGGGTAGCAGGAACAAAGCGTACAGACCACCAGATGATGCTGGCTTGGCGTATTTTCCAAAACGCCAAGCTCCGGCGCGCCGGCCATGGAAGCGCCTGCCGCCTCGGCTGCGGCTTTCCCGTCACGCATCAGCAGCGCGTAGTAATCAGGATCAGTCCAGGCGCGGGCCACCATGCGCGCGCCGATCTCGGGGCTCGCACGCTCCGTGATGGTTTGACGTTCGGTGATCTCCGCCTCAGTCACCAGCCCTTTGGCGGAGAGTGCGGCAACCAACTTGTCGAGCAGCGCGAGGTTTACGCCAGAGGGGGGCGCGGCCATGTCAGGCTTCCTCCAACCAATGTTCGAAGATTTCCACCATCACCGTATCGCCGGCCTTACCCTCATTCCAAATGGGCGGCTGTTCGAACAGCACATGGTAAAGCTGCCGGCGCGGCGCGGGGCGGGCGAAGGCCAGGTCTTCCGGGTTCGGGAAGGCGCCAAGCGGGCGCACCACCCGGCCCAACCGCCCGCGCACATAATAGGGCGTGCGAATATGGCAGGGGCCACGGGTTTCGGGCCAATCATCCTTCACGCGCACTTGAGCGCCAGGGGCGAAGCGTGGCGCGGTGTTCATGCCAAATCCTCCTGCCGAATCACGCCTTTTTCGACCATGAGCGCCGCGATGGACCGCAGCCAGCGTTCGTAATAGCCAAGCGCGAAATATTCATCCTGCGGGATGCTTTCGATGCCGCGGCGGAGTTCATCCACCGTCATCATCTTCTTCTGCGCCAGGATTTGCCGAATGGCATCCACCTTCTTGCCAAAGGCATCGGGCGGCGCCTCATCATGCTCAACAGGGGTGCAGCGGAAGCGCGCGATCCCGCCAATGTCGTGCAGCGCGCGGTTGGGAGATTCCTCGGTCATGATGAAAGCTTAATCTGGAAAAGCCACGGCGGGAAAGGGGTGTTATTTCACTTCCTCGGTCGGCCCCACGCCCCAGATATCGGCGCGCTTGATGTAGCCGCGATGTTCGCCGATTTGCGCCTCGCACCAGGGGCTATTGGCCTCACAGGCGCGCACGCGGCCCACCACGCCGGGGCGCAGCCGCGCGACGGTCTGCGCCTGATCTTCAGACCGGCGGCGGAGCATGACCTCAGTGCCCGGCGCGCCACGCACAATGAAGGAACGCCGGCCCATCAGGGTTGATTGATGCACCCAGCCTTCCGTGCCTTCTGGGTCGCGGATGCGGCGCCAGAGTTCGAATTCGCGCACAATTTCCACCGGCAATTCGCGGCGCTGATAGGTCCATTCAATGGGAAAGCGGGTGCCCGGGCCGCTTCGCATATTCACCTCATCCGAACGCAGCGCGGCAAAGCGCGGCAGCGGCAGGCTGGTGACAGACCCGATGATGGGGGCACGTTCTGCCGGAGGTGGCGCAGCCGCGGGCTCGGCCGGTTTGGCAGCGCCGGCGGTGGCAGCAGCGCCGGCAGCGACACCTGCGGCGGCCCCGGCGGCAGCGCGATTGCCCTGGCCCGCTTGCGGCTGCCCGGCAGGGCGTTGCTGTTGCACGGCGGGGCGCTGCTGCTGGCCTTGGGCATTGCGTTGCGTGGCCTGCGGCTTGGCCGGGGGCTTCACCACAGGCGGGCGCGCTTCTGATCGCTGGGACGGCGCCGGGGTGGGCGCAGCTTGACGCGGCGGTGGCACATTCTGCGCGCCGCCCAGGTTCGACTGGCCAAAAGCCGGCGCAGCCAGCACCAGGGCGCTCAGAATCGGCAAAAGGCGGCGGAGATGCATGATTACATCTCTTCCGCCGCCAAGAGCCAAGGTCAAGCTATTGTTACGGGAAGGTGACCCAGGGCCGCCCCTCAGACCCTGGAACTCGGCCGGTAGAAGGGTTCATGCCGGGATGGGTCAATGTATTCGGCATAGAAGCGCTTGGCATGGGGCAGCAGCGCCTTGGAAAGCTGGCGGCGTTCCACCTCATCATCCGCCAAAGCGCGGGACAGATCATCATGCAAAGCCTTCAGCGCGGAATCACGGTCAACCCGCGTGAAGCGGCCTTCCTGATAGATCACTTCCCCATCGCACATCACGGCGCGTACGGCGCTGGCCTTGGCGCGCTGCACCACCGCATCCAGGGTGGGGGTGAGTTCATCAAGGTACGGATAGGCGATGCTGTCCCAATCTATCAGCGACAAATCCGCCCCCTTGCCCACTTCAAGCGTGCCGAGGCTATCGCGCCAGGAAGTTGTACGCGCACCACCAATCGTTGCCATGCGAAGCACCTGGCCCATGCCCGGTACCTCATTATCGCCCATACCGGGCACGCGATGGGCACGCAGCACCAGGCGCAATTCCTGGAGCATGTCGCGGTCATCATTGATGCCGGCCTCATCCAGCCCGATCGCGGTATTGATGCCCTTGGCTTCAAAGCGATTGAGCGGCGCCACACCGGAGCGTAGCCGGAAATTGGACGAACAATTATGGCAAATGCAGGTGCCGGTCTCGGCTAGCCGGTCAATATCCTTCTCATTCAGCCAGACGCCATGGCCGAGTGTCATATTCGGCCCAAGTAAGCCGAAGCGGTCAAGATATTCCGCTGCCGTGCCGCCACCGCGACGGCGCGCATATTCCTTCTGATAGGCGGTTTCCACCAGATGCATATGGATCGGCACATCATGGCTGCGCGATAATTCGGCCATCGCGGCAAGCGCCGTGTCTGAACACCAATGCAGATTGGCGGGCGCCAATTGCACGCGCACACGGCGCTTGGCGTTGTGGCTGCCGTGAAGGCTGCGGAACAGATCCAGATTATCGTCCAGCGACAATTGAAAGCGGTCAAACCAGCGCTGCATCGGCCCGCGCAATTCAGGCGGCAGGCTGGCCACGAAATCCTGATCCGCCTGATAGACCAGCCGGTTCTGATCACGCAGCGCAAAGCAATAGGAAACGCGCATGCCGATATCTTCATAGGCGCGGATCACATCGCCGGCGCGCTTTTCCACATCGGGCAGCTTGCCCGGCGCCCAGCCGTGCAAATGCTGCACGGTGGTGATGCCCGAGCCGATCATCTCAAAGGCGGAATAGAGCGTATCCAGATAGGGGTTCACATTGCGCGCCACCATGCGCGTCACGAACCAAAGCTCCAGCGGCATATCGGGGGAGCCCAATTGCACCGGCGTCAGCCCGACATGGTGATGCGCATTGACAAAGCCCGGCAGCATGACCTCCCGCCCAGACCCCACCACCGGGACATGCGGGTGCTTGCGGCGCAAATCATCATAGGTGCCGATTTCGGTGATGATGCCATCTTCCTGGATCAGCGCCCCATCGGCGATTTCCTCCCAAGCGGTGGCCGAGAGGGTTTTGGTGATCATGGTGCGGCTGCGCACCAAGGTAACGGCCATGGCGGGTTCTCCGGTTCAGATGAAATCAGCTTAGCGTAAAATCCGCACCCTCATAGCAAGGGGTCTGGACGGCGCGGCGCGAAGCGCGGATGCTTCACGCCAAAGCACTTCGGAGGAACACATGCTCAGTCTCAAAGGCAAGGTCGCCATCGTCACCGGCGCGGGTTCGGTCGGCCCCGGTTGGGGCAATGGCAAGGCGACAGCCGTGCTGCTCGCGCGCCAGGGGGCCAAGGTGTTTGGCCTGGACAATAACCCGGCGGCGGTTGAGGAAACCATCGGCATCATCAAAGCCGAAGGCGGGGAAGCGACAGCGGGTATCTGCGATGTGCTTGATTCAGAAAGCTTCCAGGCCGCAGTGGAAGCCTGCATTGCGCGCTATGGCCAGTTGGACATCATGGTCAATAATGTCGGCGGCTCTCACCCCGGCGGCGCGGAGTCCATGTCAGAGGAAGTCTGGGATCGGCAGGTGGATTTCAACCTGAAATCCGCTTTCCTGGGCTGCAAATTCGCATTGCCGCATCTCAAGAAGCGGCCGGGGAGTGCGATTGTGAATATCTCCTCCATCGCCGGCTATCGCATGCAGGCGGCGCGGCCGCATGTGGCCTATAGCGCCACCAAATACGGCATTGTGGCTTTGTCCAAATCAGTCGCCATTGAAAACGCCAAGGCGGGCGTGCGCTGCAATACGGTGGTGCCAGGGCTGATGCACACACCGCTGGTCGAACACCGGCTGGTGCGCCAATTGGGCGGCAATGACGCCGCGGCGCTGATCGCCAAGCGCGATGCGCAAGTGCCGCTCGGCAAAATGGGCGATGGCTGGGATATTGCCCATGCGGTGCTGTTCCTTGTTTCCAACGAAGCAAAGCACGTGACGGGGACAGAGCTTATCGTGGATGGCGGCGTTACCGCTGCCGGCGCGGTCTGAAAAAAGGGATACGCCAATGAAGCACAGGATTTCCCGCCGCACGCTGACAGGTGCGGCATTTGGCCTGCTCGGCGCGCCCGCGCTGGTGCGCGCGCAGGATACCTTCCCCAATCGGCCCATCACGCTGGTGGTGCCATCCCCCGCTGGTGGCGGGACGGATTTCAGCGCCAGGCTGATTGCCGACCAGCTTGGTCGCGCTTTGGGCGGTACCGTGGTGGTGGAAAACCGACCCGGCGGGAATGATGTGGTAGGCCTTACTTCCGTGCTGCAAGCGCGGCCTGATGGCCATACGCTGCTGTGTGGCTATTGCGGCACCATGACCGGGCGGGTCGCGGTTGGCACGCTTGGCGGTATTGTTCCGGCGCGGGATTTCCTACCCATCGGGCAAATCACCGACACACCGCAGCTTTTCGTGACACACCCTTCGGTGCCGGTGAATTCAATGCGTGAGTTCATCGCCTATGCCAAGCAAAGGCCAGGCGATCTGACCTATGCCTCGGCGGGCGTTGGGTCCATGCATCATCTGGGTGCGGAATTGCTGAAGCTGCGCGCTGGCATTGACATGCTGCATGTGCCCTATCGCGGCACGGGCGAAACCATTCGCGACCTGATCGCGGGGCGTGTGCAATTCTACATGAATTCACCGCCCCCACTTACGCCGCTGGTCGCGGATGGCAAGCTCCGCGCACTTTGCGTCAGTTCCAATGAACGCCATCCTGGCATGCCCAATATCCCCTCGGCCAAGGAAGAAGGGCTGGCGGACCTCGACCTCAATGTCTGGTTCAGCTTGTTCGCCCCGCGCGGCACGCCGGAGCCCGTGGCGCGCTTGCTTGCTCAAAAGTTGAATGAAGTGCTGGCCGACCCCACCATCCGCAAACGCGCCTTTGATGCAGGCGCGCTGGTGGTGCCTTCCTCGCCCGAGGCCTTGGCGGCGCGCATGGAACGTGAAACGGTGGCTTGGGCAGCGGTGGTGAGGGCGGCCAAAATCACCGCTGGTTAAGGTTTTCGGCGCGCGCGGTGCCGCCCTTCACTGTAACTTAACGAGGGCAAGCGAAAATGCCGTCAGGTGATCCACCCTGGATCGCCTGATGGTGGAAAATGCCGATTCCAAGCTACGCCGATGCCGTGCGCTATGTGCGCCGCCAGCCGCGGATCAATACCAGCACGCTCGCGGATGGCCTTGGCATCCGCTGGGGTGTTGCGCTTGATTATCTGGAACGGATGGAACGTTCCGGCGTGGTTGGTGCGATCGAGGATGATGGCTGGTGGCCTGTCGCGCGCAGCAATGACCCACCAATCGCCCGCAAACTCGGCATGGCCGAGCCCAGCAAAGCGGCCACACTGCGCCGTGGCAGGCCGCCCGCGCCCGAGAAAGCGGACGAAGCCCCTGCCCTACCGCCGTCACCCAGCGCCGCCGCCGCCAATGACCAGCAGCGAGTGATGGACAAGCTACGCGAAGCCGCCCGCGTGCTGATGGCCGAACGCGAGAATATGCAAAAACTCCGCGATGCCTGCCGGCTGCTAATTGCGGAGCGCGAAGCCTGGAAGCGCCGCGCCTTGGCCGCTGAAGCGCGCATGCTGACCGAAGAAGCCGATGAAATGGACCGCCAGCGTTTTGATGCGCTGCGTCGCGTACTCGCGCGCGAATTGCACCCGGATTACGCGCCGGCGGATCGCGGCGATATGTCGCTCCGTGAAGCGCTGTTCAAATCCATCTGGCCCAAGGTGGAACAGATTGAGCGCAAGCGCCGGTCTGGTTAACCCGAATTATCTGCCCAACCAGCGCGCGAGACGTTCCGGCGCCGCCGCCATATCCGCTTCGCGCCCGCAATAGGAAAAGCGCAGAAACCGCCCGCCGCGCCCGCGATCAAAATCAAGCCCGGTGGTGGCGGCAATCCCGGCACTTTCCAGCATGGCGGCCGAAAACGCCGCGCTATCATTGGTGAGTGCCGAGACATCGCACCAAAGATAGAAAGCGCCATCCGCCGCTGCGATCCGGTCAAACCCGGCACGCGGCAAGCCAGCCAAAAGCGCGGCGCGGCTGCGCGCATAGGCGGCCTTGTTGCCTTCCAGTTCGTCGCGACAATCCATAGCGGCTTCCGCCGTAACTTGGGCGATATGGGGCGCGCTGATGAACATGTTCTGCGCCAGGCATTCCACCGGGCGAATCAGATCCTCGGGCAGCAGCAGCCAGCCGATACGCCAGCCGGTCATGGACCAGTATTTGGAAAAACTATTCACCACCACAGCGCTTTCGCTGAAAGCCGCCGCACTGCTTTCGGCGACCGTCCCCCAGCTCAGCCCGTGATAGATCTCATCGCTGATCAGCCGCACGCCTTCGGCATGGCACCAGCGTGCAATCGCGGCCAATTCATCAGGCGCCAGCATGGTGCCGGCAGGGTTGCAGGGGCTGGCGATGATCAGCCCGGCCGGGCGCGGGTCCAGCTTTTCGAGCATTGCAACGGTTGGCTGGAACCGTGTTGTCGCATCGCATTCCAGCAATTGCGGGCGCATCCCGAGCGCTTGCAGGATATTGGCATAGGGCGGGTAGAAGGGTGCCGCCATGGCAATGGCATCGCCCGGATCAAACGCCGCCAGAAAGGCCAAGGGAAAAGCCCCCGAAGCGCCCATGGTCACCGCAATGCGCCGCGCCGGCACAACCAGCCCGTAATGATCCAGATAATGCCGCGCGATGCGTTCGCGGAGTGACACCAGCCCGAAGGCTTCCGTATAGCCAAGCGGCGCGCCGGAATTGAGTGCGCGAATCGCAGCTTCAGCCGCGCCGCGCGGGGCGCCGGTGCTGGGTTGGCCGACCTCCATGCGGATGATCCCGGGCGCGCCGGGCGGCAGGCTGGCGGCGCGCGCATTAGCCGCCGAAATCACATCCATCACCAGGAAGGGCGGTGCCTCAGCCCCGCGACCGGTCTTCAGGGCCATGATCAGCGCCCAAAGCTGCCAAGCGCCACGCCGCCACCACGCGGATCCACAGCGCCGCTGCAAGCGGGACCATTGGTGGGCACCAGCCCGGCGCAGGAAATGGTTACGCCCCGCCCCGGTGCAGGCACCCCGGCATAGGGGTCGGCTGGGCCACCCCGGCGCTGCACAGCGGCCA
>JBILPX010000256.1:0-4941 GCA_044373565.1 Roseomonas sp. | reverse complement strand
CCTAACAATAGCTCAACGTCACACGAGGGTCTCAAGGGAACGTATCATGGCCGGCTATACCCGCACTGTAGTTCTGCTTGCGGCCATGACCGCGCTTTTTGGCGTGGTCGGCCAAGCCATTGGCGGGCAGCAGGGCATGATTATGGCGCTGATTTTCGCAGGCGGCATGAACCTATTTTCCTGGTGGAATAGCGACAAGATGGTGCTGCGCATGCACAATGCCCAGCCCGTCAGCCCGCAGGAAGCGCCGCGGCTGTATGAAATGACCGCGCAGCTTGCGGCCAATGCGGGCCTGCCCATGCCGGCGCTTTATGTGATCCACGAAGCCCAGCCAAATGCCTTTGCCACCGGCCGCAACCCGCAGCATGCGGCCGTTGCGGTGAATACCGGCCTGCTTGAGATGCTTTCGGAAGAAGAAGCGGCAGGCGTGATTGCGCATGAATTGGCGCATATCAAAAACCGCGACACGCTGCTCATGACGGTCACGGCGAGCGTCGCCGGCGCCATTTCGGCGCTCGCGCAATTCGGCATGATGTTCAATCGCGGACGAGACCGTCAGGGGCAGAATCCCTTCGGCCCAATAGGTATGCTGCTGATGGTGATCCTGGCACCCATGGCCGCGGCGGTTGTGCAAATGGCCATCAGCCGGTCACGGGAATATGAGGCCGACAAGATGGGCGCGCAGATCTGCGGCCAGCCCATGGCCCTGGCGGGGGCGCTGCAAAAACTGGAGCACTACGCCCATCAGCGCGTGAACCAACGGGCCGAGGCCAATCCGGCTTCCGCGCATATGTTCATCATCAATCCTTTGTCTGGGGCACGGATGGATAATCTTTTCTCGACCCATCCGCGCACAGCAAACCGCGTGGCTGCGCTTGAAAAACTGGCCGCCAGCATGGGCGCGCTGCCGGGCAGCGGCGCCTGGACCCAGGAACTTCCCAGCAGCAAGCCCGCCGCGCAGCGCGGCCCCTGGGGATAAGGCTGGCGGTAGAAGCCAAGGATGGCTAATATCAGGGCATGAAATCCTTGCCGCGCCTGCTTCCCCTGGCCGTGATCGCCCTGCTCGGGGCTGATATCGCCCCCGCCGCTGCGCAATTTGCGGCCCCACAGGGTCAGCCTGGCGCGCGCCAGGCGCGCCCACCTGCCCTGCCCGGCCTGGCCGCACGTCGCGCGCCTGAACCCATCCCGGCCGATGGCAACGCCAATCTTTCCCCCACACCGGCGCTTTTTGATGCCATCACGCGCGGGGATTTGGTGGCGGCGCGCGATGCGGTCAATCGTGGTGCTGATCTCAATGGCCGCAATGCGCTTGGCCTGACGCCCACGGATTGGGCGGTGGATCAGGGACGCAATGACATCATGTTCTATCTGCTCTCCGCGCGCGGCATGGCCGGCAGTTCCTCTGGCCCCAATAATGCGCGTGGCGCCGCCGCTGCCCGGGCCGAACAGGAACGCGCCGATCGCGCCGCACAGCAGGAAGCGCTGCGCCTGGCCCGCCAGGCTTCAGCCCAAGGCGCCCGCACGCCGAGCGTTTCCATCAAGCCGCGGCTTTTCGCCAATGATGGCGGCTCGGCGCAGCTTGAAGCGGGCTTCCTGGGCTTTGATGCCGGGCGCCCAGGCGGTGCCCGCCGCGGCGGCTGAGATGGCGTTTTTCGAAGGCTTCACGCTGGAAACACGTGAAGCCAATGGCCAGCGCATCAGGCTCCGCCGCGCCGGGTCCGGCCCGCCGCTTTTGTTGCTGCATGGCAATCCGCAAACACATGCCATGTGGCATCGCGTGGCGCCCATTCTGGCGCGCGATTTCACGGTGATTGCGCCTGATCTGCGCGGCTATGGGTATTCATCCAAGCCACCGGTCAGCGCCGATCACGCACCCTATGCCAAGCGCGCAATGGCCGCCGATATGGTGGCGCTGATGGCGGGGTTTGGGTTTCCGCGCTTTCAGATCGCAGCCCATGACCGCGGCGCGCGTGTAGCGCATCGGCTGGCACTTGATTCACCGGATGCGGTGGAACGGCTTTGCGTGCTGGATATCATCCCGACGCTTGAGCATTTTGAACGCGCCGATATGGCCTTTGGCCTTGGCTATTATCATTGGTTCTGGCTGGCGCAGCCGCATGATCGGCCGGAACGCATGATCCTGCGCGATATCGAAGATTGGTTTGACCTGCATACTTCGCGCGAACCCAAAGACAAATCCTTCTTTCATCCCGAAGCGCGCGCGGATTACCTGGCAGCGCTGAACCTGCCAGGCACGGTGACTTCCATCTGTGAAGATTACCGCGCCGCGACGACGATAGATCTGGACCATGACCGCGCATCCCGTGCGGCGGGGCAGAAAATCACCTGCCCGCTGCTGGCGCTTTGGGGGGCGAAGGGAAGCATCCCCAAATGGTATGACGCGCTGACAATTTGGCGTGATTATGCCTCTGGTCCCGTGACAGGTGGCGCGGTGGCTTCAGGCCATTATCTGGCGGAAGAAGCGCCAGAAGAAGTGCTGGGCTGGCTTCGGGGTTTTCTCTCGGTTTAGATACTATTTCGATATTATTATGACAAAAGGCATATCCGAGCCAGATGGGATCGCTTGGCTAGCCCCGCTTCAGCGTCATCCGCCCCAACGCAAACCCGCCAATAAACGCGGCCAGCACCATGGCCGCGACCTGCCCCAGCAGCGCATGGGCGAGCGGCAGGCCGATCATTGTCGCCAGCACAAAAGCGATGATGAAGCCGAAGCGCTGACGCCAGCCGGCGGCGCGGGGCTTGGCTTTCCGCCCTGACGACCGCGCCTGCCCGCCTGGCTGCCCACCTGCCTGCCCGCCGGAGTGCAATTGACGCGCCACGCCCCTTCCGCGCGCATCGGACATGGGATCAGGCCTCGCGCCCAAGCATGTCCATCATTTCGCGCCATTCCCGCTTGGAAAGCCCGCTGGTTTCCTGTGTCACGGCGTCATTGGCTAGCATGCGGCGCAGGATCGCCATCATCTGGGCGGAGAATGTCACCGCGCCCATGCGGTAATCGCGGAAGGCTTCAAAAGCCATCGGCACCCAGGCCTCAACCGTCTTCAGCATAGCATCGGCATAAACACGGATTTCATATTGCGCATGAGCATCGGCGCGGAGCGACAGGAAATGCAGCAGATTATGCAAATCCGTCTTCCAATACCATTGCGTATAAGCATTGAGCGTCAGGTTCATCCGCGCCAATTCGCGCGCGAGCCCCTGGCGGCTTTCATCACGCGCAGCGCCTTCATCATCCTCATTCAGCATTTCTAGGTAATGATCATAATTGCGCGTGGCGTCTTCGCGGAGCAGATCAAGCACGCGCGCGGCTTCAGCGCCTTCAAGCACATCGCCGCGCCCCTGGCGGTTCATGGAAGATTGCGCGGCCAGGTTTTCCTGCGCGGGAATATAGAATTCGCGGTCCAGGATGGAATAGCGCGCGGAATACTCATTCACATTGGCAGTACGATGCCGGATCCATTGCCGCGCGATAAAGATCGGCAGCTTCACGTGGTATTTGATTTCGCACATCTCAAAAGGCGTGCTGTGGCGGTGGCGCATAAGGTACCGGATCAGGCCGCGATCCTCATTCGCTGCACGTGTGCCGCGCCCGTAAGATACGCGCGCCGCCTGCACAATGGCGGCATCATCGCCCATATAATCGATCACCCGGACAAAGCCGTGATCCAGCACGGGGAGCGCCTCAAACAGCATGGATTCCAGCGCCGGCACGCTCGGGCGGCGCGTGGGCGCCTGGCCTGCACGTGCGGCTTCGATTTCCTGCTGTTGAGCGTCTGTTAGCGCCATGGTGAGACTCGCCCTTGATGACCCGTTTGGCGGTAGCGGCGGGGGCGGGGCGGGTCAAGCGCGGGCGCTTCCGCCGCGCGCCGGTTCCGGGCAGGATGGCAGGGAAACCAGCCCCCGGAGCCCACCATGTCCCCAATTGAAGCCATCCGCCGCCACCAGGCCGAACTCACTGCCTTCCGGCGCGACTTGCATGCCCATCCGGAACTCGGCATGGCGGAATTCCGCACGGCGGAGAAGGTCGCCACCGCCCTGGAAGCGCTGGGGATAGAAGTCCATCGCGGCGTCGGTGGCACGGGCGTGGTTGGCGTTCTCCGCAATGGTTCCGGCAATCGCGCCATTGGGCTGCGCGCCGATATGGATGCGCTGCCGATGCAAGAACTGAATGATGTGTCCTATCGTAGCACGGTGAAGGGGGCGATGCATGCCTGCGGGCATGATGGGCACACCACCATGCTGCTGGGTGCGGCCAAATACCTGGCGGAGACCCGCAATTTCGACGGCATTGTCCATTTCATCTTCCAGCCGGGAGAGGAAGGCTGCGGCGGCGCGCTCGCCATGTTGGAAGATGGGCTGTTTGAGCGTTTCCCCTGCGATGCGATTTACGGCATGCATAACCGCCCCGGCATGCCGCTTGGCGAATATGCGATCAATAGCGGCCCAACCGCAGCGGGGGGCGCGTTTTTCGATATTACTATCACCGGCAAGGGTTCCCACGGCGCGCGGCCGGAGGTCTCGATTGATCCCGTATTGGCCGCCTGCCATGTCACGACCGCACTGCAATCCATTGTATCGCGCAATCTCTCACCACGCGATGCGGCGGTGGTGAGTGTGACCAAGGTGGTGGGCGGCGATGCCTACAACGTCATCCCCGAAACCGCCGTGATTTCCGGTACGGCGCGATTTTTTGCGCGGGAAGTCAGCGTGCAGATCGAAGAAGGGCTGAAGCGCGTGGCCGAAGGCGTCGCGGCTGGCTTTGGTGCCTCCGCCAGCCTGGATTATCGGTTGATCTTTGCACCCACCATCAATGATGCAGAGCAGACCGAAGCCTATGCCGCCGCTGCGGTGGAATTGGTGGGCGATGCCAAGGTGGCGCGGGACAAGCCACCGGGCATGGGGTCTGAGGATTTTTCCTTC
>JBILPX010000255.1:0-4953 GCA_044373565.1 Roseomonas sp. | reverse complement strand
GATACGTTGAAATGCTCCGGCGAAGATGAAGCAAGAAAAATTTCCGCAGGCAAAAGACTTTCTTGGGAAGTGAACATTTGTTGCTCCTCTTCCGCTTTATTGTCCTTACAAGATTTACATTTAGAAAATGCGCGTACGAAATTTTGTTGGCAGTCTTGTGAAGAGTATTTCCTTTAGGCTATATCCGATCGGGAATAACGAAGGGTTTGCATGTTCCGCCGCGTCTTGCTTCTGGCTTTCGGTTCAGCCCCCTGGCTTGGCGGGCAGGTCGCCGCAGGCCCAACGCCACTGATCGCCGCCGCCGCCAGCTTGCAGCCGACGCTGGACGAAGCGATAGCGTTGATCGCGGCAGCAACCGGGATCGCGCCGCGCTTCGCCTATGGCGCCAGCGGCAATCTGGCGCGGCAGATCGTGCAGGGCGCACCTTTTGAGATGCTGCTGGCGGCGGATGAGATCAGCATCCGAAAACTCGCCGAAGCGGGACAGTTGCGCGATGCGGGCCATGTCTTTGCGCTTGGCAGGTTGGCGCTGTTTGCAGTGCGCGGCTCGGCACTTGATCCCGCCGCCGGGCTGGAAGCGCTGCGCCCCTTATTGGCGGCGGGACGCGTGCAGCGCTTTGCCATCGCCAATCCAGAAATCGCCCCCTATGGCCGCGCTGCCGAAGAAGCCCTGCGCCGGCTTGACCTGTGGGAGGCGCTGCGCCCGCGCCTCGTCTTTGGCGAAAACATCGCCCAGGCCGCACAATTCGCGATGATGGAAGGGGCGACTGGTGGTTTGATCGCGCATTCTCTTGCACTCGCGCCAGCGCTCAAGGCGCGCGGTGAGTTCAGCCTGGTGCCTGATGCGTTGCACGGGCCGCTCCGCCATCGCTTGGCATTGACCAAGCGCGCCAGCGATGCGGCCGTCCGCGTGCAGACATGGTTACTTTCCCCTCAGGCGGCGGCGCTTTTCGCGCGCCATGGCTTGCAGGCGCCCTGAACCATGGATTGGCCCGCCCTTCGCCTTTCGCTTTGGCTCGGCCTCAGCACGGTGGTAATCCTGCTGCCCTTTGCACTTTGGCTCGGGCGGCAATTGGCGCTGCGGCGCTTTGCCGGGCGGGGCGTGATTGAAGCGGCGGTGGCGCTGCCGCTGGTGCTGCCGCCCACTGTGCTTGGCTTTTATCTGCTGACCGCCTTTGGCGCCGGCACCTGGTTTGGTGGCGCCTTTCAGGCGATATTCGGGCGGACCCTGGCTTTTTCCTTTGAAGGGCTGCTGGTGGCGAGTGCCATTGCGAATATCCCCTTCGCCGTTCAGCCAATCCAGAACGCCTTTGGCGCCATCCCGCCCAATCTGCGCGAAGCGGGTGCGACTTCCGGCATGACACCTTGGGCAGTGTTTAGGCGCATTGAATTGCCGCTCGCCTGGCCCGGCATTGCCACGGCCATTGTGCTGACCTTCGCCCATACGCTCGGCGAATTCGGCGTGGTGCTGATGGTGGGCGGCGCCATCCCGGGCGAAACCCGCACCGCCGCCATCGCCATTTATGATCGTGTGCAGGCTTTTGATGATGCCGCCGCGGCTAGCATGTCGGCCCTACTGCTCGTGATCTGTCTGGTGGCGCTGCTGCTGGTGCAGCGCCTGACGCGCGAGATAGGGCGCCGCCGCCATGGCTGATCCGGGTCTCAGCCTGCGCCTGAAGGCCACAGCGCCGATAGCGCTTGATATCGCGCTCGATTGCGCGCCGGGTGAGCTGCTGGCCATCATCGGCCCATCAGGTGCTGGCAAATCCACCACGCTGCGCGCCATTGCCGGGCTGCATCATCCCGAAAGCGGCCATGTGATCTGCGACGGTGAGGCGTGGCTCGACACAAGCCGCGCGCTTGACCTGCCAGCACATCGTCGCCGCGTGGGGCTAGTGTTTCAGGATTACGCGCTGTTTCCGCATATTACTGCGTTGGCCAATGTCATGGCCGCTATGGGGCATTTGCCTGGTGCCGAGCGTGCCCCCCGCGCCGCCGCCCTTCTGGCGCGCGTCCATCTGGCCGGGCTTGAACAACGCCGCCCGGCGGAGCTTTCCGGCGGGCAGCAGCAGCGCGTTGCGGTGGCGCGGGCTTTGGCGCGCGACCCTGCTGTGCTGCTGCTGGATGAACCCTTCAGCGCCGTGGACCGCGCCACGCGTCGGCGCTTGCAGGTGGAATTGGCCAATCTGCGCCAGGGGCTTTCCATCCCGATCATCCTGGTGACGCATGATTTGGATGAGGCCGCGTCTCTCGCGGATCGCATGCTGTTGCTGCATCGGGGCAGGGGGCTGCAAACTGCGCCGCCTGCGGAAATGCTGGCCCGCCCGGCCTCAGCCGAGGTCGCGCGGCTGCTTGACCTGCGCAACCTTTTTGCCGGCGTGATCCTGGCGCATGAGGATGGCCTCACGCGACTCCGCTGGGGTGACCAGATGCTGGAAGCCGCCCCCATGCCAAGCCTGCCGCCTGGTACCGCCGTGGATTGGCTTATTGGCGCGGGCGGCGTGGTGCTGCATCGCCGTGGCCGACCCTCGGCGGGCGAAAGGGAAAACCCGGTTTCCGGCACCATCATCGCGCTGCTGCCGATGGGCGAAGAAATGCGCGTGACCCTGGATGTGGGCGACCCCGAGGGAAGGCAATTGACCTTCGCCCTGCCGCGCCATGCTGCGCAGCGCAATGGCCTGGCAGTGGGCGAGGCCTGCAGCGTTTCCCTGCTGCGTGATGCGCTGCATGTGATGCCCCGGCCATGACGGAAGCAGCACTTTGGCTGCGCATTGATCTCGCCGATGGCCGCGTGGGCCCAGGCAAGATCGCCCTGCTGGAGGCGATTGCCGAGGCTGGTTCGATCAGCGCCGCCGCCAGGTCGCTCGGCATGTCCTATCGCCGGGCCTGGGAATTGGTCGCGGAACTGAACCAGACCTTTTCTTCCCCGGTGGTGGAGCGCATCACTGGCGGCGCCGGGGGTGGGGGCGCCAAGCTCACCCGCCTGGGGGAGGCGCTGGTGCTAGGCTTTCGTGACATTGAAGCCGCCGCCACCCGGGCCGCGGCCGCGCATTTGCGCCGCCTGGCCAAAGGATGAGGCGGGGCACCTTGCGGCGGAGCGCTGGGCGCGCTGCAATGCCCTTATGAGTGATACCACAAGCGCCCCTGCCCGCCCGGCTTCCACTGTCCTGCTGCTGCGTGATGGGCCGCGTGGCATGGAAGTTTTCATGGTGGTGCGCCACCGCCAAATTGATTTCGCCTCTGGCGCCTTGGTGTTTCCCGGTGGGCGCGTGGAAGCGGCTGACAAGACACTTGGCGGCGGTGACGCCCACGCGGCCTTTCGCGTCGCGGCCATCCGCGAGACCTGGGAAGAATGCGGCGTATTGCTGGCGGAGGACGGCCAGGCGCCGGAAGCCGAGGGCGAGTTCGCCGCCATGCTTGCCGAACGCCGTCTGGTGCCCGCGATCTCCACACTCGGGCATTTCGCGCATTGGATCACGCCGGTGGAAGTGCCCAAGCGCTTTGACACGCATTTTTTCCTGGCCGCCGCTCCCGAGGATCAGGCCGCTGTGCATGATGGGCATGAAGCGGTGGATAGTGTCTGGATCAGGCCCGCTGATGCTTTGGCGGAAGGCATTGCTGGCACGAAGAAGCTGGTATTCCCGACGCGCATGAACCTGACCAAGCTTGCCCGGCATGAAAGCGTGGCGGAAGCCTTCGCCGCCGCGCGTGCCAAGCCCGTGGTAACCGTATTGCCCGAACTTGTGGGCATGACCCCTGAAGGGCGCATCCTGCGCCTGCCTCGTGATGCCGATTATGGCGGCGAGGAATTTCTGGCGGGCGACCCGCCTTCAATGTGATGGAGACCCCAACCATGCTGCCTCGTCGCCTGCGCTTCGGCATTTTCTTGGCCCCGTTTCATCGGGTTGGCGACAACCCGACCCTTGGGCTCACGCGCGATTTGGAATTGATCGAATGGCTTGACCATCTGGGCTTTGATGAGGCCTGGATTGGCGAGCATCATTCCGCCGGCTGGGAAACAATCGCCAGCCCCGAAATTATGATTGCGGCGGCGGCGGAACGCACGAAGCACATCAAGCTTGGATCCGGTGTGACCAGCCTGCCGTATCACCATCCGCTTTTGGTCGCGCAGCGCTTTGTGCAGTTGGATCACATGACGCGCGGGCGCGTGATGCTGGGCTGCGGGCCGGGCGCGCTGGTATCAGACGCATACATGATGGGCATTAATGCTGCGCATCAGCGTCGGCGCATGGATGAATCGCTGAATGCCATCACGCGGCTTTTGGCCTGCGAAGAACCTGTGACGATGGAAACCGATTGGTTCACCTTGCGTGAGGCACGGCTGCATCTGGCACCTTATTCGGAACCGCGTTTCCCCATTTCCGTCGCGTCTTCCACCACACCATCGGGCGCGCTGGCAGCGGCGAAATATGGGCTTGGGCTGATATCGCTGGGTGCCGGGCTGCCGGGCGGGCCGAAATCACTCGCCGGGCAATGGCAGATGGCGGAAGCGGAAGCCGCCAAGCATGGCCAGAAGATGGAACGGCGCAATTGGCGCCTGGTGGTCAATCTGCATTGCGCTGAGGATGATGAACGCGCGTTGCGTGATGTGCGCCATGGTGAGGCTTTGGAAACACTGACCTATTTCAGCGAAACCTTGGGCCGGCCACCGATGCGTTCCGAAGACCCGCTGCGCGATGGCTTGGCGATGGGCTCAACGCTGGTGGGATCACCGGAAACTGTGGCGGCTGGGATTGAGCGTTTGCTGAGCTTCACGGATGGCGGAGCGGGGGGCGTGTTGTTCCGCGCCCATGAATGGGCCGATCGGGAAGCCACCATGCGTTCCTTTGAGCTTTTTGCGCGTTGGGTCATGCCGCGCTTCCAGGGCTCGCTCGTGATGCCGCAGCAATCGCGTGATTGGGTCAGCGAAAATCGCGAATCCATCTTTGCGCCG
>JBILPX010000253.1:0-4966 GCA_044373565.1 Roseomonas sp. | reverse complement strand
GCCGTGTTTTCCATATGCCAGAACAGCCAGCCAGTGCAGGAAGGCACTTCCTGCACCGCTGCCCCCACCTGGTGAATGGACCCTGCCGCCTTCCCGCAACGAAGCGTCCCATCGGCGCCCACTTCCGCCCGCCAGCGGCGGCGCGCATCGGTCAGCACACTGCCCGCCGGCACCATCCCGCGTTCCACCAGATTGCCGAAGGGAATGCGCGGCTGTTCCCGCCGCGATGGCAGTGCAAGGGCGGCTGATTCCGGCATGGGTTCCACCGCCGCCAGCCGGGCGCGCGCGCCGCGGGCATAGCGTTCTTCCCGTTCAATGCCGATGAAGCGCCGGCCAAGGCGCTTGGCAACTGCCGCCGTGGTGCCGGAACCAAGGAAGGGGTCAAGCACAACCTCTCCGGGTTGGGTGCAGGATAGGATCACGCGATGCAGCAGCGCTTCGGGCTTTTGCGTCGGGTGCAGCTTGTCGCCATTTTCATCGCGCAGCCGCTCACCGCCCGTGCAAAGCGGGATGAACCAGTCGCTCCGCATCTGCACATCATCATTCAGCGTCTTCATGGCGGCGTAGTTGAAACGGTATTTTGATTCCTGCCCATGCGCCGCCCAGATCAGGGTTTCATGCGCATTGGTGAAGCGCCGGCCACGGAAATTCGGCATGGGATTGGCCTTGCGCCAGATCACATCATTCAGGATCCAAAAGCCGAGATCCTGCAGCGCCACCCCCAGGCGGAACACATTGTGATAGGCGCCCATCACCCAGATCGTGCCATCCTTGCGCAACACGCGCCGGCATTCGGTCAGCCAGGCGCGGGTGAAGGCGTCATAGGTGGCAAGATCGGGGAAACGGTCCCAGGCATCATCCACGCCATCCACAATGCTTTCATCGGGCCGGCGCAATTCACCCTTCAGCTGAAGGTTGTAGGGCGGGTCAGCAAAAATCGCATGCACACTCGCCGGCGGCAGGCGGCGCAGCATGGCAATCGAATCCCCGACCAGAACCTGGTCCAAGAGCAGATCTAGCTGCGTTCCCACCGTGAAATCCCTTATGACTCCGGCAAGAATCGCGCGCCCGAGTCGCCCGGTCAAGTCAGTTTCAGAACGGCCTGGTCCACCGGGCCAAAACCACGCCGGTGATGGGGGGAGGGGCCGAGCCTGGCCAGCGCTTCCCGATGCGCCGCGGTTGGGTAGCCGGCATGGCGCGCGAAGCCGTATCCGGGCCAGCGCGGGTCAAGCCGGCGCATGGCCAGATCACGCAACACCTTGGCAATGATCGAGGCACCAGCGATGGAAAAGCAAAGCCCATCGCCACCCACCACGCAGCGCACTGGGCAGGCCAAGGGCGGCGGCTGATTGCCATCCACCAGGGCATGATCCGGGGTGCGGGGCAGCTTCGCCACCGCGCGGCGCATGGCCAGATGCGTGGCGCGGAGGATATTGATGCGCCCGATTTCGATGGCTGAGGCCGCGCCGACGCCGATTTCAACCAGCCCCAGCGCTTGGGCTTCGCGCAGCGCCACAAAGGCAGCATCCCGCGCCGCTTCCTTGAGCTTCTTGGAATCCTGCAACAGCGCCGCGAGGCTCTCAGGTGGTGGGGCCAAAAACACCAAGGCCACCGCCAGCACTGGGCCGGCGAGGGGGCCGCGCCCCGCCTCATCCACCCCAGCGACACGGCCACCAAGCGCCGCTTCCAGGCTGAAATCGGGCCGCGTGGTCATGGTTTGGCGCGTGGCAACAGCAGCCAGCCCGCCAGCCCCAGCAGCAGGCTGCCCGCAAGCACAGCGAAACCGGCGCGATAGGCGGCCTCAGGCCGGGCGGCTTCCGCCATGGGGAAGAAGCCGATGACCAGGCCCACCAACAAAGGCAGCAGGGAAGACCCCAGAACCTGCGCCATATTCACCGTGCTGGCGCCGCGCCCGACCAGATGATCCGGGAAAAGCATGCGCGCTTCCGTCACCAGCAACACCGGGTAGCTGGAAAACAGCACTAACCCAATCAGCAGGCCGAGCGCCGCAGCCAGGGGCGGCGCTGGCCAAAGGGCCAAGGCCAGCAGCATGGCAGCGGAAAGCGCGGCCCCTGCGCTGATCATGGCGCTGCGCCGGAAGAAGCGCCGCTCCAGCGGACCCACCAGCAAAAGCCCGATCGGCATGGCAATTCCCATCGCGGCCAGCGCCAACCCGCGTTCATTTGCGCCCAAGCCATGCACATCGGCGAAATAGGGGCCGGCCCAAAGCCCGATCACCGTGGCGGCGGCGGCATAGGCCACCAGATGCAAGGCCAGCACCCGCGAAAGGCCGGGCAGGCGCCAAATGGAAAACTGCCCGCGCAAGGCTTCCATCATGCCTTCTACCTTCCGGGGCGGGGTGAGGCGATCCGGCGGGTCATTCTGCACCAGCCGCCACCAGGCCAGTGCCGCAAGCCCCGTGAGCAAGGCTGAAACCAGAAAGGCTTCCCGCCACCCAAGCCAGCCGGCAAGCCAGGCCAGCGGCGCGCCTGCCAGCAAAACCCCCACTTGGGAAAAGGCAAAAACGCGCGATAGTGCGAGTGTCATATCGCCGCCCGCATACCAGCGCGCGCACAGCACCACCGCGGACATGAAGGAAGCCGCACACCCAATGCCGATTAATGCGCGCGCCAAAAGCAGGCTGGTGCCATCCGTGGCCAAGCCTTGCAGCACCAAGCCAAGCACGGCAATCGCGCTCAGCCCCGCCACCACCAGCCGCGGACCCAGCCGATCAAGCGCAATGCCGACGGGAAGCTGCATGATCAAAAGCGCGCCGAAGAACATGCCATTGGCCGCGCCCAGCATCGCGGGTGAAAGCGCCAGATCGGCGCTTAATTCCGGTGCAATCACGCCAAGCGCGCTGCGATGAAACTGGCTGAGGCCGGTCAGTAACGCGAGCGCCAATAGGAGCGCCACACCTGGTGAAAGCCGGCCCATGCAGCGGGCTTTGACCTATTCCGCCTTGGCGCCGGATTGGCGCACGGCATCGCGCCAGCGCTGGCTCTCGCCGGCGACAAAGGCAGGCAATTCAGCGCGCGGGACGGGCATAGGGTCAAAGGCGCGTTCGGTGAAAAGCCGCGCCATTTCGGGGCTGGCGAGTGCTTTGGCCGTCTCAGCCTCGATCCGCGCCAATACCGCATCCGGCGTGCCGCGCAGCGCGAAAAGCCCGGTCCAATTCACGGAAAGAAAGCCTGGCAAAACACTGCCAATAGGCGGCACCCCCGGCAGCGCCGCATTGGGCGCGGCGGACGCCACGCCAAGCGCGCGGATGGCACCACCACGGATTTGCGGGAGTGCCGTGCCGAGGCCATCAAACATCATCGGCACATTGCCCGCGACCAGGTCCGTCATGGCCGGTGCGCTGCCGCGATAAGGGACATGGGTCATCTCCGCGCCAATGGCGGCGCGGAACATCTCGCCTGTCAGGTGCAGCTGTGATCCGGTGCCGGAAGACGCGAAGGCAATCTGCCCGGGCCTGGCGCGGATATGGGCGATTAGTGCCGGTAGGTCAGTGAAGGGCAAGGCGCGCGGATTGACCACCAGCACATTTGGCTGCTGCGCCAGCATGGCCATTGGCAGGAAATCCGCATCGGGATCAAAGGCCAGGCGCTGATACAACGCCTTGTTGATGCAAATCAGCGAGGCGGTCGCGACCAGCAGCGCATGGCCATCGGGCTCAGACCGCGCAAAGGCTTCCCCGGCCACGGTGCCGCCGGCGCCGCCGCGATTGTCAATCACGACCGGTTGGCCAAGCGCCACGGACAGCCTTTCACCAAGGGCGCGGGCCAGGATGTCGGTGGTGCCGCCAGCGGCGAAGGGTACGAAAATCCGGATCGGGCGGCTGGGAAAGGCAGGCGCTTGGGCCAAAGCGGGGGCGGCAAGCACAGCGGCGAAAAGGGTAAGGCTGGCGCGGCGGGTGATGGCGGGCATGTGGGTGGGCTCCTACTGACAGGCCAGAAACTACGCCGAGCGGTGCCGGCGGGAAAGCTTCGGTTAGTCTGCTCTGGCTTCTGCGCCGCATCACCGGTTAAATGGCATCCATGAGCCAATCCGCTGAAACGGCGCTGCCTGAGCGCTTTGTCTTTGACGCTGCTTCCTACCTGCCCGATGCCGGGCAATTCCACGCGCCCGAGGAAGGGCCCGAGGGCAGTTTCCGTTGGACAGGCCCGGGGGCGGAAGCGGCAATGACGATTTTGGTTGATCGCCGCTATCCGCTGCGCGCCTGGCTGGAATTGGTGGATTTTGGCCACGCCGCGAATATGGATGCGCTGGCGCTGATTGTGGATGGGGAGCTTTACCCATTACTGCGGCGCGGCCCGGGAAAGAATTTGATCGCCGGCCCCATCCTGCCGCGCGCTGAAGCGGGGTGGACCCGTTTGGTGATCCGCGTGCCGCATTTGCATAGCCCGCCGCAGCAGGGCCATCGCGCCCCGCCTTTGCGCGGTATTGCCATCAAGCGCCTGAGCCTGACGCCACCTGATTGAGGGCTGGGCAGGCCCAAGCAAAATATTGCTCTGCTTTGTGCTTCAGGGGGAAGGGGCGCGGTGCCGCGCGCCGGTGCCGGGCAATGTCATTGCCTTCTGCGGAAAACCCTTTCGCAACCGGCGGTGGCGTGGCAGATTTCGCTCGTTCGCGGTGAAACCCGCGCCCTGAAGTAATTTTCCCGCGCGCCTGACGCCAAGCGGGGATGGGAGAATATCATGTCGGCACCGAATTGGACCAATCCTGAAACCCTGGTGCTGCATGCCGGCTGGCGTGCGGACCCCACCACCGGTTCGGTCGCCGTGCCGATCCATCAGACGACGTCTTTCCAATTCCAGGATACCGGCCATGCTTCGCGGCTTTTCGCGCTGGCCGAACTTGGCAATATCTATACCCGCCTCATGAACCCAACCGTGGATGTGCTGGAAAAGCGCGTCGCAGCCTTGGAAGGCGGCGTGGCGGGGCTGGCAGTGGGTTCCGGCCA
>JBILPX010000252.1:0-4976 GCA_044373565.1 Roseomonas sp. | reverse complement strand
ATATCGTAGGTGTACATTCGCTAGGTTATCGTTCAGAAACAAAAAAAGTTTGGGCGGTAACTTGGTAAAAATCTGCGATTACTCTCTACACCATCGTTTCTCTGGGCGGATTTTATCCGATTACCCATTTTTCCGCCTTGATAAGATCGAGAACGCTCATGCTGGTCATGGCGAGGGAAAGGCAAACGTCGGGGATATTGGGCCGGTTCGCGTTTCCGGTTGGCTTCTCGTCCGTCACAAGTGACAAGTTTTCGACACGCGCAAGTGCGACTACAAAGGGGTCAGCCGACGTGCGCAATTTGCGTTCGCCGACGAGGCGTGGAAATTGAGTGAGCACTCGGATGGCCTCGATCTGAATGGCGTCGTCCAGCTCGCGAAACATTTGCGGTCGCGCTTTAAGCCAAGTGTGCAATTCGTCCGACCGTTTTTTCATTTCATTGAGTACTTCAATCGGCGCGATCAATCGCTTGTCAGAAATAAGCTGATCCATTTTGTTCCAAAACGAGGGAAAATTTTCGATCGGATAGCGTTCCTGCCAGGCCGCAATCAGAGAGCTCGTGTCGATACAATAGACGGTCATGTTCACACGGCCATCTGGAAGGCGGCGCGCTCAAGGGCCGGTATGTGTTTGACCTTTGCACCAAGATAACTCGACACGTCATTTAACGTGATGCGTTGGTCGTAATAGCTGCGCAGAACAAGGCGCGTGAATTCACGCCCGTTCCAGCTCATCAACATAGTCGACCGCTTTATTGGGACCGTCCGCTTGTCTTCCTTCTTGGCGTCCGCCGCTTGGCGATATTCCTCTTGAAACCGCGCGCGCTGTTCGCGGTAGAAGTCCCATGTCGCTCTGCGCAGCGACACAAATCGTAGCAACAACGCTTCGCGGCTGACGCCGATCGCGCGCGCAATCGTGCGCAATGTATCGTCGCTCCACTCACGCGCGCCGGTTGGCGTGACCTCAGGAAATCCTAAGACCAAGCTTTGCGGCATCAAGGCCGCCGCTGCAACCGCATCACAAAACCGCTCGATCCGCTGATTATCTGGCTGGCTGCCAAGGTCTTCGGACGCGCCGTTTGAGATTGCGCTTTCGCCGAGCGCAATGTGGGCAAGCTCATGCAACAACGTGAAGGCTTTTCCACCCGGACTGTAATCACGACCATTGACAACGATCACCGGTAGTTCGGGCTTTGCAATTGCAAAGCCGCGCATCTGCCGAAGCTCAACGGCATAGTGTGGGCCGCCAATGACGAACACGAGAATATCGTGGTCTTCCATCGCACGTCGCCAAAAATCAAAGGCACGTTCTCCCCTTGCGGCTTTTGTCTGTGACGCGTGATCCACGCCAAGAAAATCTCGAATAGCCTGGCCAACTTCTTCCGGATCATCCGCAAGTGTTGCACGGATCGGAAACGGCTGCGGCTTTGAACGTAGCTCGTCATGAAGTTCAAGTGCCAGCTCGCGCCGCTCGTATGCGCTGCGAATGTGGAAAGCGAGGTGTGGGGTGATCGCTTCGTCGTCTGCGTCGGGCAGCTTGCGAAAGTCGCGGAGCGGCGCGAAATCTGCCGGCGGCTCCGGCAGAAAAAAAACAGCCAGGGGGAAGTGATACTTTGCGGCCAGCAACCGAAGCTGGCTGATGGTCGGCGCGTCGTCGCCGCGCTCCCACGCTTCCAGCCGATCGAGATCGACGTGCGCGGCCTTGGCGGCGTCTTCAGGACGCACTTTGGCGCGCTTGCGCGTCCACTCCAGGAGGGCGGGTTTAACCAGTGCCTTAGTGGCGGTCATGATGACCCCCTTGAGCGGCAAGACGCATCGTCGCTGGCATCACCTGCCGCGATCTTGGTGAACGCTGAGTCGAGACAGGCGCGCAGCATCGTTGTGCCCGACAAGCCACGATCCTCGAAGACGTTTTCGCAGCCGCCGCGCGTAAGTGCGTCGCGCTGAATGTAGAGCGATTGTTCATCGGTTGAGATACGAGCATAACCGGATTTCATCATTTTATTATGCCACGGGGTTTTGCAAAAAGTCGAGCGTGGAATTGCAAAGACTTAGCGCGGCTATCAAACCCCTACCCCTTATCCCGCATCAACCGTGCCTTATCCCGCTGCCAATCCCGAGCAGCAACAGCCGCCCGCTTGTCGTGGTTCTTCTTGCCCTCAGCCAACCCCAGCAACACCTTCGCGCGCCCGCGTTCATTGAAATGGATATCCAGCGGCACAACCGTGGCCCCGTCGCGGGCGATGGCGCCGATCAATTCACGCGCTTGCTTGCTGTGCAGCAGTAACTTGCGTGGCCGGCGTGGTTCGAACCGCGCCACGAAGGAACCCGCCTGCCATTCGGGGATATGGGCGTTGAACAGCCACATCTCCCCATCGCGTTCGCCGGCCCAGGCTTCGGTTAGCGCGGCGCGACCAGCGCGCAAGGACTTCACCTCAGGCCCCACCAAGGCAAGCCCCGCTTCGATGGTCTCCAAGATCTTATAGTCAAACCGCGCCTTGCGGTTTTGCGCGGCGATCCCGTGGGAAATCATGCCCTTCTTGCGCGGTTCAGCCATATCTCACGCACCCACCGCGCGGGCGCATCCCTTTCAGTTCAACAAGCCAACCGAAACCATGGCATCACGCACCCGCGCGCGAGTCGCCTCACCCACAGGGGCCATCGGCAGGCGGCAATGATCGGTGCTTTTGGTCAGCAGGCTCGCCGCATATTTCACCGGGCCGGGGGAGGTTTCCGCAAACAGCGCATCATGCAAAGGCACCAGGCGGTCCTGGATTTCCATCGCCTCATCCACACGCCCGGCGCGCCAGGCCTTGTGCATTTCCGCGCAAAGCCGCGGCGCCACATTGGCGGTGACGCTGATGCAGCCATGCCCGCCAGCGGCCATGAAGGAAATGGCGGTGTGGTCTTCGCCAGAAAGCTGCGCGAAATCCGCCCCGCAGGCGCGGCGCGTATGCAAAGGCCGCACGAGGTTCGCGGTAGCGTCCTTTACGCCAATGATATTCGGGTGCTTGGCCAAGCGCGCCATGGTCTCAACGCTCATGTCAACCACGCTGCGCGGCGGGATATTGTAGATCACCATGGGCAGATTCACCGCATCGGCAATCGCCTTGAAATGCAGATACAGGCCTTCTTGCGTAGGCTTATTGTAGTAGGGGGTGACTACCAGGCAGGCATCGGCGCCGGCCTTCTTGGCGTGGCGGGTGAATTCAATCGCCTCAGATGTGCTGTTGCTGCCGGTGCCGGCAATCACAGGCACGCGCCCGGCTGCGGCTTCCACGCAAAGCTCTACCACGCGCATATGTTCTTCATGCGAAAGGGTTGGGCTTTCGCCCGTGGTGCCAACCGGGATCAGGCCTTCGGTGCCCTCGGCAATCTGCCACTGCACCAATTCCTGGAAGGCTTTTTCGTCCACGGACCCATCCGCGCGCATGGGCGTGATCAGCGCGACCATGGAACCCTTGAACATGTTGGCATCCTCCTGGAATTTGAAAAACGGAAGTTAGGCGCCAAGGCGCGCCGCGACAAGGCTTTGGCGGCGGCGGTTACCCGGCTGCCCGCGCAATCGCCAGGAAATCCTCGGCCACCAGACTTGCACCGCCCACCAGGGCGCCATCCACATGGGGCAGCGCCAGGATGGCTACCGCATTGCCGGGCTTGACCGAACCGCCATAAAGCAAGCGAAGCCCAGCGCCTTCAGCCGGGAAGGAAGCCACCAGCTTGGCGCGCAACATGGCATGCATGGCGGTGATATCGGCTTCCGTCGGCGTGCGGCCAGTGCCAATCGCCCAGACGGGTTCATAAGCCACCACGCCGCCGGCGGCGCCAAAGCCTTCCGGCAGGCTTTCCGCCATTTGTTCGGTCACCACTTCCTCGGCCCGGCCCAAAAGCCGGTCATCCTCGGGTTCGCCCACGCAAACCACAGGGATCAGGCCGGCAGCCATTGCTGCTGCGGCCTTGGCGCGGACACGGTGGCTGGTCTCCCGATACGCCATGCGGCGTTCGGAATGGCCCAAAATAACGTAAGTGGCGCCGGCATCCTTCAGCATGACGGCGGCGATATCCCCAGTATGGGCGCCCTGGGCGGCCTCATGGCAATCCTGCCCGCCCAAAGCCACAACCCCGGCGCAAGCCTGGGTCAGGGGGGCGATCAGCGTAGCGGGGGGGCAGATCAGCACTTCCGCCTTCAGCCCAGCCGCCCCCGCGGCAACGGCCCGGGCCAAAGCTTGGGCCTCGGCGGCCAGCCCATGCATTTTCCAATTGCCGGCGATTAGCGGGCGCACACCGGGGGTCATGCTGGGGTTCCTCCTGGAATTGGGGCGATGCTTTGTCCTTCGTGGCTAGCCGCCGCTTGGGGGCTTGGCAAGCATCAGGCCTTTCGCGCGGCGCCGCGGGGCGGTAATCACCCTTCCCATGATCACCTTCATGCGTCGCCTGGCCTCTACCTGGGTTGCCAAGGCGTTATTCATTCTGCTCGTCCTGTCCTTCGCCGTGTGGGGGATTGAGGATGTTGTGCGCAATTTCGGCCGCGATACGGCCGTGGCGCGGGTTGGAGATCAGCGGATCGAAGCTGAGGAAGCGCAGATGGCCGCGCGGCGCGAAATGTCGCGAATCGCGCGCCAGATGGGCAATCGCTTTGAACCGAATGAGGCAATCCGCCGCGCCGTGGCCGTGGGCGCCCTTGAAAACCTGATCGGCGAACGCGCCATGGTGGCCGAGGCGCAGCGCATGGGCGTGGTGGCGCCGGAGGAAATGGTGCGCGAAACTGTCTTCGCCATCCCTGGTCTGCGCACCCCTGATGGGCGGTTTTCGCGCGAGATTCTGCAGCAGGTGCTGCGCAGCAATGAATTATCCGAAGCGCAATTCCTATCGCTGATCCGGGGCGATTTGCTGCGCCAACAATTGCTGGGTGGGGTGCGTTCGGGTGCCGCCGCGCCGGATGCGCTAACCGCGCCGCTGCTGGTGTGGCAGACGGAACG
>JBILPX010000287.1:0-4379 GCA_044373565.1 Roseomonas sp. | reverse complement strand
AAGGCGGCGACGCTATGGATGCTTGAACAGGGCGTGCGCGTGACGGGCATTGATGGCTGGTCCTGGGATGCGCCGTTTTCATTGACGAAGAAGAAGGTGCAGGAAACCGGTGATGCGTCACTGATCTGGGAAGGCCATCGCGCAGGGCGAGAGATCGGCTATTGCCACATGGAAAAGCTCACGAACCTCGAAAGTCTGCCACCGGATGGCTTCATGATTTCCTGCTTCCCCGTGAAGGTGCATCGCGGTTCCGCCGGCTGGACGCGCGCCGTTGCGATCATTGAGGAATAATGCGCACGCAGCGCCTTCTATTCCTTCGCGCTATTCCACCGTGACGCTTTTCGCGAGGTTACGCGGCTGATCCACATCCGTGCCCTTCAGCACCGCAACATGATAGGCAAGAAACTGCACGGAAATAGTATGCAGAATGGGTGCAGCAAATGCCGACACGCGCGGCAGAACTACAATTCGTTCGGCAAAGCCGCGCAGCTTTTCCGCGCCCAGATCATCGGTGAAGGCCATGACGCGCCCACCGCGCGCCGCCGATTCCTGCAAATTCGACGCGGTTTTTTCAAATAGTGGGCCTGAAGGGCAAAGGGCGATCACCGGCACGGCAGGATCAATCAACGCAATCGGGCCGTGCTTCATCTCACCCGCCGCGTAGCCTTCCGCATGGATATAGGAAAGCTCCTTCAATTTCAGCGCGCCTTCAAGCGCCACGGGAAATAGCGCGCCGCGCCCAAGGAACAGCACATCACGCGCCTTGGCCACTTCCACTGCCATCGCGCGAATTTCGTCATCGCGTTCGAGCACTGCGGCAGCGTTGGAAGGCACCTCCAACAATGCCGCGGTGAGTTCCGCTTCCTGTTCGGCGGTGATGGTGCCGCGGGCGCGGCCAAACCCGATCGCCAGGCATGCCAGCACCGCAAGCTGGGCAATCAGCGATTTGGTTGAAGCAACCGCGATTTCTGGTCCCGCGACGGTGATGATCGCAGCATCGCTTTCGCGCGCCATGGTACTTTCCGGCACATTCACAATGGACAGGATGCGCTGGCCGCGCTGCTTCAAAAGCCGAAGAGCCGCGAGATTGTCGGCGGTCTCGCCACTTTGGCTTAGAAGCAACGCGCCACCCCCCTCTGGCAAGGGCGGGTCGCGGTAGCGCAATTCACTGGCGACATCGGCGTCCACCGGCAGGCGCGCCACTTCCTCAATCCAATAGCGGCCAATAAGCCCGGCGAGATAGGCGCTGCCGCAAGCGGTAATGGTCAAACGCGGTACGGTCACGGGATCGAAGGGTAATTCAGGCAACACAACGCGCCGCTGCGCCGGGTCCAGATATTGCGTCAAGGTATCACCCAGCACCACCGGGTGTTCGTGCAATTCCTTTTCCATGAAATGGCGATAATTGCCCTTGCCGGTGGTGGCGCCCGAAACAGCGGTAAGCTTGATTTCGCGCTTCACTTCCGCGCCTGTCACATCATGAAACCGCGCGCTGGTGCGATCCAGCACCGCCCAATCGCCTTCTTCGAGATAGGCAATGCGCCGTGTGAGAGGAGCCAACGCCAGCGCGTCCGATCCCACAAACATCTCCCCCTCACCAAAGCCGACAGCGAGCGGCGCGCCTTGGCGGGCGCAAATCAGCAAATCCGGATGGCCCGCGAAAATCATGGCCAGTGCAAAGGCGCCATGCACGCGCTTCAGCGCTGCCGCTGCGGCAGCTTCGGGTGTCGCGCCGCCTTGCAGAAAATCATCCACCAAAAGCGCGAAGGTTTCGGTATCAGTTTCGGTCTGAAAGGCGTGGCCGCGCGCTTCCAATTCGGCGCGTAACTCCGCGTGGTTTTCGATGATGCCGTTATGCACCACCACCACGCGCGCCGTACCATGCGGATGCGCATTGCGCGTTGTGGGCGCGCCATGTGTGGCCCAGCGCGTATGGCCGATGCCGGTGGAACCCGCCAATGGCGAGGTCTCCAAGGCAGTCGCCAGATTAACAAGCTTGCCCTCGGCCCGCCGGCGATCAATCTTGCCGTCTGTCAGGGTCGCGATGCCTGCGCTGTCATAGCCGCGATATTCCAGCCGCCGCAGCGCTTCCAAAAGCCGCGGCGCTGCCGCTGCCTGCCCAACCACACCAACAATGCCGCACATCAGCGCTTCCCCTTGCCCTTGAAGCCACGCCCCGGCTTCACCGCCTGGCGCCCGCGCGCAATCGCCAGCGCATCATCGGGCACGTCTTCCGTAATCACGCTGCCCGCTGCCACCAGGGCGCGCGCGCCGATTTTCACCGGCGCCACAAGCGCCGTATCACTGCCAATGAAAGCGCCTTCGCCAATCACGGTCCGATGCTTCGCAACACCATCATAATTGCAGGTGATGGTGCCGGCACCGATATTAGCCCCCGCGCCAATCGTGGCGTCGCCCAGATAGCTCAAATGATTTGCCTTGGCGCCGGGGCCGAGCGTGGTTGCTTTCAGCTCCACGAAATTGCCGACATGGGCATGGGGTTCAATGATGGTGCCGGGGCGCAGCCGCGCATAGGGGCCAATCACCGCGCCGCGCTTCACCACACAGCCTTCCAGATGGCTGAAGGCGCGAATGCTGACGCCATCTTCCACTGAAACCCCTGGCCCGAAGAAGATATTCGGTTCCAGCACCACATCGGCGCCAAGCGTGGTATCGTAACAAAGATACACGCTCTCCGGCGCCAACATCGTCACGCCACCCGCCATGGCGGCAGCGCGCAGGCTTCGCTGCAGTTCGGCTTCCGCTTGCGCCAATTCGACACGGCTATTGATGCCGCGGAGTTCCGCTTCCGGCGCTTCAACCGCGACCACGCGCTTGCCTTCAAGCCGCGCCTGCTGAATGACATCCGTCAGGTAATATTCGCCCTTGGCGTTGTTGTTGCTGATGGCGCTGAGCCAGCGAAACAAATCCTGCGCCGGCCCGGAAATCACGCCCGCATTGCAAAGGCCGATAGCGCGTTCTTCTTCCGTCGCATCCGCCCATTCAACAATGTGCGCGACCTCAGACTTCTCATCCAATACCACGCGCCCATAGCGCGCGGGATCCACGGGCCGCATGGCAAGCAGCGCAAGCCCGGCGGTTTGGCGAGCAGCCACCAGTGCCTGCAAGGTAGCCGCAGAGATCAGCGGATTATCGCCATAAAGCACCGCTACATCGCCCTGATGCCCGCCAAGCAAAGGGGCCGCTTGCAGCGCCGCATGGCCGGTGCCGCGTCTCTCCCGCTGCACCACCACTTCTCGCGGCGCCACAGCGTCTTCAAGCGTCGGCATATCAGGCCCGACCACCACCACAATCCGCCCAAAAACCTGTTCGCAAGCGCCGATCAAATGCTGAATCATGGGCCGCCCCGCCAGGGGGTGCAGCACCTTGGGTTGGGTGGAACGCATGCGCGTCCCAAGGCCGGCGGCGAGGATGATTGCGGCGGGGCTCATGGCGATGGTGGTAACGGGCAATGAGCGCTTCGTCCAGAAGCGGGATAAACGCTCAGCGCCCGATGGCTCTAACGCCAGGAAATCGCAGAATCTTATGCAGATTTATCGCTTCAGGCCGCAACGGCGCCCTGGGCCGTGCGACGCGTGCGCCGGCGGAGCGAAAAGCCCATCATCGTGGCGCCAGCAAAAAGTGGAATATAGGCAAAGCTGGGGTCCACCTTCACCGTGCGGGCATTAGCCATTTTCAGCATGGTCTGACGGATCCCGGTCCAGGGGTCGAGCGCCATCATGAAGCCCAGCAGCGCCGGCGCCAGAGCCATCAGAATGGCAAGCACCGCCGCCTGTTCGGCGTATTTTTCGAGCGAAGGGATAACCCGCGTGGCCAGCGCCGCCGCCATGGCGGCGAAGGCAAGCGCGCTCATGATCGGCAGCTTGCTAAAGATGGAAAGGCCATAAACCGCCGCGCCGCGCTGATCGGCAAAGGTCACCGCCGGCAGGAAATAGGCCACAAGCACGGCGGCTATCCCACCAAGCAACAGAGCCATTTCAACGCTATCGGCCTTGCCGCGTGAAGTTTCAATCATCCTTTGTCTCCCTGCTTGAATACGCGCCCATGGGCTTCCCAAACGAATTTAGGTTACTTTAAGATGACATCTAAGTAATTTAATTTGCATAGGCAAGCGCTTCCAACCGAGGGGCGCCAATGGGCAGCGCCCCCGGCCAGCATTCAGCCCGTGAATCGATTTGGCCTGAAAATGCTCCCAGTTCTTGCGGCAGCGGCAATTATTCAGCACCCTTGTGGCGCAACGGCCCTAAACGCCGATACATAAGGAAACGCCATGCTGAGCCGCCGTTCGGTTGCCACCCAAGGGACAGCACTTGCCCTGAGCCTTTTGGCGCCAGGGCGCCACGCCCAAGCCCAGGCCG
>JBILPX010000251.1:0-5001 GCA_044373565.1 Roseomonas sp. | reverse complement strand
CATTCGGGCGCAAATTAATGGCCAGCGCATCATAACGCCCGGCGATCACAAAAAAATATCCTGGCTATCGGGCTTTTCCGCCACCGCCAGGCCAAGCCGCGCGGCGGCGGCACGTGCTTAGCCTTTCACCCAAGGCGAAGCGGGCCATTGCAAGCGGCGGGCGGGTGGTGGCGGCCAGGAAATAGATTTGGTCCCGTTGGGCGTCCACGGTGCGTTCCAACTTGGCGCTGTCGGATCACTTGCAGACAACTGACAAGGTTGCCACGCAAAATTCTTCTTTCCACGCTTGCCTTAAGCGCGCTTTGCGCCTTTGCGTTGCGCCATATATGACAGGCCGCTCAATTAATGGTGCGTTTCATGCATACCTCATTCGTCCCAAAATTTGCCGGCGCGCCACGCGACATTGGCTCAATAGGCCGGTCGCTGCTGTCGGGAAGCGACAGCGGTGATTGGACCATTAGGGGCGCAAAACTTCTTCGTACGAAGTCAAAGGGAAAAACCCCATGACAGCTAAGTCGCGCCTTGAAGCTATTCGGCGCCTGCTCATCCACGCCCATGAACGCCTGGACCTTGCTTTCGGCTTCAAGCTTTGGGACGGGTCCACCATTCCCGAGAATTTACCAAAAGACGCGCTGATGATCCGCTTGGCGGATGAGGCGATGATCGCGGCCCTGCTGCGCAAACCCAATATCGATACGCTGGCCAATTTATGGGTCTCCGCGCGGCTCGATATCCTGAATGGATCGATCTTCGATCTTGTGGCCCGGCGCCCCGCCATCCGCACCAAGGCACTACTGCGGAGCCTGGACAAGAAAGATGTCTTCACAACACTGATGCGCTTTCTGTTCCTGTCACGCGGGGGGCCATTCCCTCTGGAACAGGTGCGGGGTCACAAGGCGCTGAAGGATGGCAGTGAAGCAGCCAATCGCGATAATGTGCATTATCATTACGATGTCTCAAATAATTTCTATGCGCTCTTTCTCGATCCTGAGATGGTCTATACCTGCGCCTATTTTCGCGATTGGCAGAATGACATTGCAACGGCGCAGCAAGACAAGCTGCATATGATTTGCCGGAAACTACGCCTGCAAGCTGGTGATCGTATGTTGGATATTGGCTGCGGCTGGGGTGCTTTGGTCTGTCATGCGGCGCAGCATTATGGCGTTCACGCCACTGGGGTGACTTTATCCACTGAACAGGCGGAATTGGCGCGCGCCAAGATCAAGCGGCTGGGCTTGGAAGGCCGCGTTGATATCCAACTGCAAGATTATACAAAAATGCAGGGGCAATTCGATAAAATCTCCTCCATTGGCATGTTCGAACAAGTGGGCATCGCCAATTACCCCACGTATTTTTCGTCGGTGAATCGCTTACTGCGCCCTGGCGGCCTGTATCTGCACCACACCATCGCCCGCCCGGCCAAACGCGATGACAAGGCCTTCGCGAAACACGCCAAGGAATATGCCGCACTCACCCGTTATATTTTCCCGGGCGGGGAATTGGATCACCTCGGCATGTCCATCAGCAATCTGCAACGCCATGGTTTTGAAGTGCATGATGTGGAAGGCTGGCGCGAACATTACGCGCGCACCTGCAGGCTCTGGCATGACAAATTGCTGGAAAACCAAGCTGCGGCGGAAGCGGCAATCGGCAGCGTCAAAACTAGGCTATGGCTGGCTTATCTTGCGGGCTGCTCGCTCGCCTTCCAGCGTAATACGGTTGGGATTTTCCAGACCTTGGCTTCCAAGCGCCTGAAGGGCCCAGCGGAATTGCCGCCGACACGGGCTGATCTTTACGCAGATTGGGCCTGAGGCTTGATGGTAGCGGCGAGCGAACTTGAACCGCTGCCCCCGGCATTATGAGCGCCGTGGTCTAACCAGCTGAGCTACGCCGCCATTCTGGCCCGCGAGTTAGGCCGCTGCCCGGTCAGTGTCAACCGATAGCCGCGTGCGCAGGAAGCCGCCTCCCAATACGCGATCCCCATCATACATCACGCAGGCCTGGCCGGGGGCGATCACGCCTGGTTCATCCAAGACCACGCGCAAAAGCCCTGCCCCCGCATCCCAGGTGACCTCGGCGGCACGCGGCACTTCGCGGGCGCGGAGCTTCACAGCGCAGCGGAGCGGCGTGCTTGGCGGCGTAATCAGCCAATTCACTTCACCGGCGATGGCGTCCCGCCGTTCAAGGCCCGCGCGCGGGGCCAGCACAATGCGACGCTTCGGTGCTTCCACCGCGGCCACGTAAAGCTTTTCCTCGCCATCCCAGGAAGCCTGGCCAAGGCCGCGCCCCTGCCCCACGGTAAAGCCGGAAATCCCGCCATGCTGACCCAGCACTCGCCCATCGGCATGGATGAATTCGCCAGGTTCCGCCGCATCGGGGCGCAGCTTCCCCACCAGCGCATCATAGCGCCCGGCGGGCACAAAACAGATATCCTGGCTGTCCGGCTTTTCCGCCACCGCCAGGCCAAGCCGCGCGGCGGCGGCGCGCACAGTGGCTTTGTCTGGCATGTCACCCAAGGGGAAGCGTGCCATGGCAAGCTGCGCGCTTGTGGTGGCGGCCAGGAAATAGCTTTGGTCCCGTTCAGGATCCACGGCGCGATGCAATTCGGCGCCATCCGGGCCTTCGATCCGCCGCGCGTAATGGCCTGTCGCCAAAGCCTCACAGCCCAAATCCTCGGCCATTGCGACCATGTCGCGGAATTTCACGGTCTGGTTGCAGCGAATACAAGGCACGGGCGTTTCGCCACGCGCATAGCTATCGGCGAAATCGCCCATCACTTCGCGGCGGAAAATCTCTTCACGGTCCAATACGTAATGCGCGATGCCAAGCTTATCGGCCACGCGCCGCGCATCCATTATATCCTGCCCCGCGCAGCAAGCGCCTTTCTTCTGCAAGGCCACACCGTGATCATAAAGCTGCAAGGTGGCGCCAATGACCTCATGCCCGGCTTCCTGCAGCAGCGCGGCAACCACGCTGCTATCAACCCCGCCCGACATGGCCACCAGCACGCGCATCCTCAGGCCCGCCCCGCCGCATCAAGCCCCTGCTGCCAGAAGCGCTGTTCCAGCCGCGCCGCTTCGGCGAAATCTGCCGCCAGACGCGCGAACCGCGCTTCACCACCATGGGAGACACCAAGCGCATCAATCCGCAGCGCCGCGGCATGGGCCATTTCCTGATAGGAAGCGGCGCCATAGGTATCAATCCAGGACTGGTAAGCGTTGCCATCCCGCTGGCGCGCTGGGTCTGCCAGAATGCGGAGTGCCACCTGCGCATAGCCGACCGTGCAGGGCACCAAAGCCACTTCAAGGTCCAGAATATCGCCGGCATAGCCGCGATCCAAAACCCAACGCGTATAGGAAACTGTCTCGGCCGTTTCAGGCACGGTTACCACATCCGCTTCCGAAAGCCCCCATTCGGCGCAGTATTTTAGATGGAGCTTGGTTTCATCCAGAATAGCCAGCACGGCGGCGGCCTTGTCGCGCATCGCCGCCAGGCTTTCGCCCTTCAGCACGGCCAAAGCCTTGGCGCGGGCAAAATGGATCAGGAACAGATAATCCTGGATCAGGTAATGCTGAAACGCCTTGAGCGGCAGCGAGCCTGCCGAGAGCGCCTGCACAAAGGGATGCCAAGTATAATCGCGCCATTCGGTCGCCGAAGCAGCCGACAGCTTGCGAAACAAGCCGCCTTCCGCGCCGAATTCATCCCATGGCGCAGCCATGCCTCAGCCGCCCGCGTTGCGCGACCCGGCGGGCAGCTTCACCACCAGCCCATCCAGCGCATCCGTCATGATCAATTGGCAACCCAGGCGGCTGGTTTCCTGCAAATCGAAAGCGAGGTCGAGCATATCTTCCTCATCTTCCGTGGGCTTCGCCAGCTTGCCGAACCAGGCGCCATCCACAATCACATGGCAGGTGGAACACGCCAGCGATCCTTCGCAGGCGCCTTCAATGTCAACGCTATTGCGATGCGCGATTTCCAAGACGGAAAGGCCAAGCGGCGCTTCCACTTCTTTGCGCGTTCCGTCACGTTCGATGAATACCATTTTCGGCATGGCTAATCACTTATCTTGTCTGTTGCGGAGGCTGCGCGGTGCCAGGCAGCGGCAAGGCTTGCCGCGGCGAGTTCCGCTTCTGCCGGCGAGGTAAAGCGTCCCATGCCGATCCGCAAGGTGGCCCGCGCTGCAGCCGGTTCAAGCCCTATGGCTTGCAGCACATAGGATGGTTCGATTTCCGCTGAGGAACAGGCGGAGCCGGTGGAAACACAGAGCTGCGGCGCGCCAGCCATGATGCCTTGGGCAGTAACGCCGCCCGGAAAGGTGAGGTTGAGATTGCCCGAAACCCTGGGCGCCGTTTCCGCATTGACCACCAGCCCCGGAATTTCGGCGCGGAGCTTGTTCAGGAAAATCTCTCGCTGGCCGGCGATGCGCCCGGAATCGAGCAAGCCTTCAATGGCGGCGACCCGGCAGGCCTCCCCAAAGCCCACCACCAGGGGTGCGGGGAGCGTGCCGGAACGTAAGCCCCTTTCCTGCCCGCCCCCGGAGAATAGCGGCGCCAAGCGCATGCGTGGCCGTCGGCGGACATAAAGCGCGCCAATGCCGCGCGGGCCATAGACTTTGTGGCCAGAGAGCGACATCAGATCGGCCTGGATTTCCCCGACATCCAAGGGGATGCGCCCCGCCGCCTGCGCGGCATCCGTATGAAAGGCGGCACCAGCTTCCTTGGCGATAGCGCCAAGCGCAGCCAGGTCCTGGATCACCCCGATTTCGTTGTTCACGGCCATGATGGAAACCAGGAGCGTGTTTTCATCACAGGCGGCGCGGAGTGTTTCAGGGCTGAGCAGCCCATCAGCGCCGACCGGCAGGATGACGGGCTCAAACCCCTCCTGCGCCAGATCGCGCACGGATTCCAAAACGCATTTATGTTCAGTCGCGACCGTGATGATGCGCCGGCGGGGATCGCCCTGGCTCGCGGCAAAGCGCGCGGCGCCTTTGATGGCGAGGTT
>JBILPX010000250.1:0-5007 GCA_044373565.1 Roseomonas sp. | reverse complement strand
CAAGCCCCCGGTTTGAATACCGCCCCAGATAGGGCCGCCGCAAAGCAGGCACCCAGGAAGCCGAAAAAGCCGCTGATCGGGGGAAGGTCCATATTGCCTATATAGAACATGATTGCCGCTTGCGCAGGGGTGGTGGCATGGTGGCGGGACAAGGCAGGGGGAGAAACAGCCATGGCGCAACATGAATCGGATTATGTCATTCTGGGTGGCGGCTCGGCGGGCTGTGTGCTCGCAACCCGGCTGTCGGAAGACCCTGGCACGAGTGTCACCATGCTGGAAGCCGGCCCCTGGGACCGCAACCCATGGATTCACATCCCCATGGGCTTTGCGCGGCTTTATGTGACCAAGAAATTCGATTGGAATTACCAAACGGAAGCCGAAGAAGAACTTGGCGGGCGCAGCGTTTATTGGCCGCGCGGGCGCGTGATTGGCGGTTCTGGCAGCGTCAATGGCTTGGTGTTTCTGCGCGGCAGCCCGCGCGATTATGATCGCTGGTCGCAATCCGGCGCGCGCGGCTGGTCTTACGAAGATTGCCTGCCCTATTTCAAACGGCTGGAAACCTTCGCGGGGCCAGATAGCGAATATCGCGGCAAGGATGGCCCGATGCAGATTGCCGAAGTGCCGGAACCATCGCCTGGTTGCCGCGCTTTTGTGGAAACCTGCGAAAAGCTCGGCTTCACCCGCAATCGCGATAATAATGGCGAATGGTTTGAAGGCGTGGCGCCCAACCAATTGAATGTGCATCGCGGGCGGCGCTGGAGCCCTGCCGTGGCCTATCTGCGTCCTGCCTTAAAGCGGCCCAATCTGCGCGTGGAAACGGAACGGCTTGGCCAGCGCATTTTGATCGAAAATGGCCGAGCGGTTGGCGTGGTGGTGCGCGGGCCGGCGGGTGAGGAAACCTATCGCGCAAGGCGGGAAGTGATTTTATCCTCGGGCGCCATTGAAAGCCCGAAAATGCTGATGCTGTCAGGCATTGGTGAGGCGCAGGCGCTTCAGGAAATGGGTATTCAGGTGAAGGTCAATGCGCCGGAAGTGGGCAAGAATTTGCAGGATCACTTCATGGTGCGCTTTGCCTATCGCACCAAGCCTTGCGGTACGCTCAATGAAATCATGGCCAACCCCATTCGCGCTGCCGGGCTTGGCTTGGAATGGGCGCTGCGCCGCAAGGGGCAAATGGCCGTTGGCGCATCCGAAGCAAGCCTTTTTGCCCGCGTGCTGCCGGGTTCTGAAGAACCCGAAGTGCAATTCCAATTCGTCAATTTCAGCCTGGGGGGTAATCAGGGCACTTCGGCGAATTCTCTGGCGAAACACCCTGGCTTCACCTTTAATTTCTGCGTTTGCCGGCCCGATAGCCGCGGTGATTTGACGCTGCGTTCCCCCAATGTCGCTGATAAGCCAGTGATACGCGCGAATTATCTGACGGCGCCATCCGATATTCGCATCATGCTTGAATCGGCCAAGCTGGGCCGGCGCATCGCCGCGACCAACCCTTTTGCCGGATTGATTGAGCGTGAAGAATTCCCCGGCCCCAAGACAGATGCCGAGGATGAAATGCTGGATTATATCCGTGGTGCCGGCACCACCGTGTATCATCCTTGCGGCACGAACCGGATGGGCACGGATTCGCGTTCGGTGGTTGATTCAGATTTACGCGTGCGTGGCGTGCAGGGGCTACGCGTGGTGGATGCTTCGGTCTTCCCGCTGGTGCCTTCTTCCAATATCCACCCTGCGGTGCTGATGCTGGCCGAACGCGCATCAGACCTTATCCGGCGCGCAGCATGAAAGGGCATATGATGACGCAGTTTAATCCTGGTCGCCGCGCGCTGCTGTCGGCGGCGCTGGCGACACCCTTCCTTTCGTTGACAGCGCAAGCGCAGGGTAGCGACTGGCCCAATCGCCCAGTGCGCGTGGTGGTACCCTGGCCGCCGGGCGGAGGCGCCGATACCACGGCGCGCATGATTTTCCCGAAGCTCGGTCAAAAGCTTGGTCAGCCCTTCGTGATTGAAAATCGCCCCGGCGCTTCGGGCAGCATCGGTGCCGCCGAAGTCGCGCGCGCCGCGCCTGATGGCTATACGATCTTGCATGATGCAACGCCCTTGGCGATCAACCCCTTTCTGCTGCGTGTTTCCTTCGATGCGCTGAGTGATTTGAAAGCGGTCTTCCTGCCCATGCAGGTGCCGATGCTGCTGGTGATGAATCCAAGCCAGGCGCCGAAATCCCTCGATGAGGTGATTGCGCTTGCTAAGGCTCGCCCCGGTTCTTTGGATTGGGCTTCTTCGGGTAATGGATCGGCGCAGCATTTGGCGTTGGAATTATTCACCCGTGCCGCCGGCATCACCGTGAACCATGTGCCCTATCGCGGCGGCGGGCCGGCCTTGACCGATGTGGTGGCCGGGCAGGTCGGCTATTTCTTCAGCAATTCGAATGTGTCTCTGCCCTTCGTGCAGGGCGGGCGCGTGCGCGCCGTGGCGCATACCGGGCGCGGACGTATCGCCGCCTTCCCGGACCTGCCCGCCATTGGCGATACACTTGCGGGCTATGAGGCCTATGAATGGAATTGCATCCTGGCACCCGCCCGCACGCCTGTTGCCATCACTGAAAAACTGAATGCGGCGTTGAATGAAGTGGTGCAGGACCCCGAAGTGGCAGCGCGCTACACCCAGCTTGCCATGGTGGTACGCCCCAATTCCACGGCGCAGGCCGAAGCCTTTCTGCGCGGCGAAACCGAAAAATGGGGCCGCGTGATCCGTGAGGCAAATATCAAGCTGGAATAGCAGAAAAGGTTAGCGCATTTTTTGATTATCTTGGATCATATCCGCAGGATCTGAAGTAGTTGGCGCATGCGTTTGCCTGGAAGAATTCGATGCACTTTCCGCTTATGGCTTGATAAATTGTCCATGATCACGACGTCACCGGGCATGCCTATCAACCGGCAGGGGATACAGTCATTGGGGCGCAAAACACCGTAGCGAGAAACCGAGCTGCGTTAACGGCGGCCGTGATCACCGCGCGGACTGGCCCGACCCAATGTCAGAGCCCAAGGCCCCGGCCAAGCGCTGGTCCTGATGAAGGTGGAATGCTTCAAAAGGCTCCGGTTGGTCGGACGACCAGCCCGAACGGTAAGGCCAACCGGGCGGGAAAGCGGGGGCAGCGCCCCCACTCAGTCTCAGCCGGCTTCTTCCGTCGCCGCCATTTCGGCCGCCAATTCCGCTTCCAGGCTTTCAGCCTGGGCTGCAGTGGCCGCGCTTTCATTGCGCATCAGCTTTTCAGCTTCTTCGCGGCTGCGTGCCACATTCACCACGACTGTGATCAGCACTTCCGGGTGCAATGCCACCTGCACGGAGCTGACACCCACGGTCTTGATCGGCTCGCCCAGTAGCACCTGTTCGCGCGTGACGGTCAGCCCCGCTTCGGTGCAGGCAGCCGCAATGTCGCGCGATACGACGGAACCATAAAGGCTGCCGCTTTCGCCCGCCTGACGGATGATGATCACGGAAAGCCCGGCCACACGTTCGGCCACACGTTCCGCTTCACCACGGCGCTTGATATTGTCCGCTTCAAGCTGAACGCGGTCGCGGTCGAAACGCTCAAGATTTGCTTTGTTGGCGCGAATTGCCTTGCCGGTGGGCAGCAGGAAATTGCGCGCATAGCCAGGGCGCACCTTCACGCGTTCACCCATTTGGCCAAGCTTGTCCACGCGCTGCATCAGGATTAGGTCAATCATGTCTTGCCTCCGGGCAGCTCATTGCGCCGCCCCCATTGTTCGAAAATGCCGAAGGCCGTAACCGCGATTGCGGCCGGCACGCTCAAAATCACAAGCCCGGCGTAGAACACGCCAAGCATGAAGGGCCGGGCGGTGCGGCCGGCGGAACGCCGATGCACCGCGGCAAGCCCAAGTAGAAAAAAGGGCAGCAAAAGCACCATAAACAGCGCAAGCGGCAGGCTGCTATCGCCGCCCATGCCGCTCAGCCAGATCGCCGCAGCCCCGCCAGGCAGAAAGCCGAACCACAAGGGCAGGCGTGTTTCGCGCCAGCGCGGCGTTTCGGCCAAGGCCGTGCCGCGGCGCGTGAGCGCAGTTTGCGCCCCAATGCCGCAGATGATCAGCGCCGCCACCATCCAGCCCGCCATGGCGGGGGCCATGATCAGCGCCAATTGCTCTACCGGCATGCCGGCATCAGCAATGCCCATGCGGGCCAGGCCTTGCTTGACGGAACCAATCAGCGCGCCGTCAAAGCCGCCAGGGCTATCGGCCAGCAGCACCGCCACCAGCAGGATCACCAGCGTTGGCCAAATGCCGGTCAGCGCCAACGGCACCGAAGCATCAAGCCGGCCGCCCCGCAGCCCCGTTGCCACCATGAGCAGCGCTGGCAGCGCGAAGCCCAGCAGATAGATCAGCGCTGGCCATTCGCTTGCCAGGATCAGTACCATCAGCGTGCCAACACAAAGCGCGCCAAAGGCCGAAGCACTGCCAAAGCCAAGCCCGGCGGCAAAGATTGGCAGGGATGTCAGCCAGAAAGCGGCAAAGCCCAGCGGAAGCCCGCGCATGGCCCAAAGCGCTGCGATGGCGGAAGCAATCCCACCAATCGCCGCCGCGAGCCAACGCGGATCATCCAACAGGCCGCGCCTGATTTCCATGGCTGGTCCCATGCCCTTTCGCCGCTAAAGTGCTGCCTAATCCGCAATCACGTAAGGTAGCAGCGCCAGGAAGCGCGCGCGCTTGATGGCAATGGCCAATTCGCGCTGCTTCTTCGCTGAAACCGACGTAATGCGCGCCGGCACGATCTTGCCGCGCTCAGACAGGAAGCGCGACAGCAACCGCACATCCTTAAAGTCAATCTTTGGCGCGCCATTCCCGCTGAAGGGGCAGGATTTGCGACGACGATGGAAGGGCCTGCGCGCACCAACGGCGGGGCGGCGGGCGGCGGGGATCAGATCTGCATTGTCAGACATGGCTTATTCCTCAATCCCCATGGACATATCCATTTCGTCGCGGCCGCGGGCACGGTA
>JBILPX010000027.1:0-16274 GCA_044373565.1 Roseomonas sp. | reverse complement strand
ACAGGCGCATCAAAACCATAAGCACCCTTGGTCGCGAGTGCTTCGGCCATGCGCTTCATCAGCGCCTGGGAATTGGTGGAAAGGTCGAAATAGGCCGCACCTTTTTGCACGCCGGCCAGAATGCCATCGGTGCCGAAAATCACCGGCTCTACTTCCTTGGGGCCAGGCAGAGAGGTGAAAATCACCTCACATTGTTCCGCAACGGCCCTGGGCGTTTCCGCCCAAGTGGCACCCGCGGCAAGCCGATTGGCACCAGCTTCGCGGCGGATGTCATGCACCACCAGCTCATAGCCGGCTTTTTGCAGATTGGCGGCCATGAAGGCACCCATGGTGCCAAGGCCGATGAAACCTACCTTCATCGCTTCAGCCCTTCTTCGCCTGATCCTGCGCTTCAAACACATCAACAGCGACATGCGCTGCCGTCATGGCGGAAGGCCAGCCGGAATACATGGAAAGATGCGTGATGATTTCGGAAACTTCCTCACGCGAAAGCCCATTGGTCAGGCCGCGGCCGATATGGCTGTTCAACTGATCCTGCCAGCCGAGCGCTACAAGTGCTGCAATCGTCACCATGGAACGGTCGCGCTTATTAAGCTGCGGGCGCTCCCAAACATCGCCATAGACATATTGGTGGGTCATTTCGACCAGCTTCGGGAAATCCGGATTGATCCGGTCGCGGCGCGCGGAGGGTGGGGCTGCCATGGGAAGTCTCCTCATTCGGTGTTCAACACATCACCAGCAGAGGAAAATCTAACACGGCCCGGCGCTTACCGCGCCCAGGGCCTGACCTTCCCCCGCTTGTTCTGTAATGTAGCCATTCTGGGACCAGCCGCGCCTCACGGCAAGCGGGCTTTCAGCCGCCCATCACGCTGCGTCGGGCAAGTTCAAGCGCTGCCGCCACCGTCGCGGCGCGCACTGCCGCGCGATCACCTGGGAAGACATGACGTTCGACCAGCGTCGCCGCGCCTTCGCGGGCACAGCCGATGAATACCAGCCCCACCGGCTTGCCTGGCGTGGCACCACCTGGCCCCGCAATGCCGGTGCAGGAAAGGGCCAGCGATACGCCCGCGCGGTCTCGCGCCCCTTCCGCCATTTCGCGCGCCACTTCTTCACTGACGGCACCGCGCGCCGCCAGGGTTTCGGATTGCACGCCAACCATCTTGTGCTTGGCGTCATTCGCGTAAGTCACGAAGCCCGCCATCATCACGGAAGATGATCCCGCAATCGCGGTCAGCGCCGCGGCAATCAGCCCACCTGTGCAGGATTCCGCCGTCGCCAAAGTCATCCCCTTGGCATCCATTTGCGCCAGCAAGTCGCGCGCCTGATCAAGTGTGGCTTCTGGCAGCATGGCTCAGATCACTCCCGGCAATAAGGGGCGCGCCAGCATCAGGGCCGCCGCCGCTAGCGCACCCGCGACAATATCATCCAGCATGACACCAAAGGCGCCCTTTTGCTGATCAGCCCAGGAAATCGGCCAGGGTTTGAGGATATCGAAAACTCGAAACAAGCCGAAAGCGATCAGCACACCCCAAAGGCTGGCGTCCACACTCAAACCAGCCAGGGCCAGCGACATGCCGGCTGCCTCATCCACCACAATCCAGCCCGGGTCTTGATTGGGTGTGTCGCGCAGTACTTCGCGCACAGCGTAAAAGCCAATGATCGTGATCAGCAAGGCGAGTAGCAACGCAGCAGGCGGCCCCAGCAAGACCAACGGCAAAACCACCAAAGACCCCCAAGTACCAGGCGCTGGTTTCAGCCGGCCAACGCCGCCCATAGTCGCGACCAGCAAGGGCAGCTTCATGCGTTCATTTCGCGCTGGCCAGCCAGCTTGCCATGGGGTGCGGCGCAGTCGCGGGCGGATTCTGGCGCGCGCGATAAATCACCGCGCCCTCAACAATGCGCTGCACGTAATTGCGTGTCTCGGTAAAGGGAATCATTTCCATCCAATCGAGCAAGTCACGTTCCCCACGCAGCGGATTGCCATAGGTGACAAGCCATTCATCCACGCGCCGCGGCCCGGCATTATAGCCTGCCGCCGCCATCACCAGGGATCCTTCGAAGCGCCCGAGCATTTCATCCAGATAGGCGGCACCCAGCTTGATATTGGCCTGCGGATCAGCAGTCAGCATATCTATGCGGTAATTCATGCCAAGCCGGCGCGCGACAAGCTGCGCGGTCGCGGGCAATAACTGCATTAACCCGCGCGCATTGGCGCTGCTAACCGCTTCCGTATCAAAATTGCTTTCCTGCCGCGTGACCGAGAAAATGAAGGCAGGTTCAGGGGACGTCACGGGCACGCGGAAGGGCGTTGGCCAGCCTTCCGGCAAAAGCATATCGCCTTCAATCGCCGAGCCCCGCGCCACCCATACGGCGTGATCTGGCCGGCCGATGTGATTGGCCAGCCGCACCGTCAGAAGTCTGTCTTGCGAATCAGCCGAAACCACCCGCAAGCGTAGCAAGAAGGCGCGCGTGCGCCGCGTTTCGCCAAGTTCTGCCAGGGTGGTCACAACGCGGGCCAATTCGCGTTGCGAGAATTCTTGTGCGCGCCTTTGATCAATCGGGGGCGTTTGTAGTGCATGCAAGCGCCGATCCAACGCTTCCTGACTTTCGCCCACCGTAAGCGCCGCAAGCTGGCCATAAAAAGCGGTCGGTAATTGCGCAGCGGCGCCATAGCGATCCCGCGCGGCAGCATGAGCACCGCGCGCCGCCAGCGCCCGGCCTTCCCAATAAAAGGCGCGTGCACGCGTAATGACCGAACGCGTGCCAAGTGCCATGGCAACAAAATGCCGCTGCGCCAGAATGGGGTCATTCAAAAAACGCAGCGCAATGAAGCCTGCCAGGAATTCGGCTTCCAGGCGCCCTTCGCTGCCCATGGGCTGGCCGTGAAAAGCCGCGAGGCGGTGCGCATCCTTGGGATTATTCAGCCGCAGAAGCTTGCGCGCAAGGAGATGCCGTTCCGCCCAAACAGCCCGCGCGATTTCGGGGTCCATATTTGCCTGGAAGGGTTCGGCGACAATCCAGCTTGCCACCGCATCGGCATCCCGGTCCCGACGACGCAGCAATCGTGCCCTTTCATATGCCCAGCCAAGATCAAGCGGGCGGAGCATAATTTGCGTCACCTCGGGCTCGCCGGCCAAAATCATGCGCATTTGGCCTGATCCGCGCGGTACACCGCTCATGAGGTCCAGGGCGCGCTGCGCGCCTTGCAAGTCGCGCGCAAAAAACAGCCGGTCGAAGCGTTGCTGATGATCCTCCGCGGTCAATAACCGGCCGAATTGCGCCATGATGGCCGCTTCGGCTACGGCGTTGCCAGGTGTTTCCACCCAGGCGCGGCGGAGCGTCTGTTGGGCACCGGGCTCCCCTTCCAAACGCACGCTGGCTTCAATGGGGGGGCGTGCTGCACCGCCTGAGGTATCATCCGGACCGCGCCGCATCATATCCAGGAAATTGCCAGATTGCGCCTGGGTTCGCGTGCCGCGCGTCAAAGCCTCAGCATGGCGCAGCGCGGCAGAAAGGCTGCGCGGTGGGAAAGTGCTGAAATGTGCGAGCACCAGCGCATCATCTGCGGGGCCGCCGAAAGCGGCTTCTGCCCGGCGCGCGATGGTATCCACCAAGGGCCAATCGGGATTGTCGCGCAAAAAGCCGACAAGTTCAGCCGCCGTTGCGGGCGCGGTGCGATGCGTGAGCCGCATCCACAGCACGATTTTCGCGACCAAAGGATCAGCGGCAGCGGCATAGGTATCTGCTTCCGCCCAACGCGCGCCATTGGCTGCGGTGATGGCGGCCTTGCCGGCGGTGATGCGCGCGGCCTGGGTTGGTGCGTTTTGCGCAATGGCCGCAACGGGAAGCAGCAAAGGAAGGCTTAGAAGTAACCGGCGCGGAACCTTCATGGCATCACTAGCCCCCCAGCAATACCCGCGCGCCATTGCGCGATTCTGAGGGCAAGCAAAGCGCCGCGATCCTGGGCGCGACATCGGCGGGTTGTGGGATCGTGGAGGGGTCTTCGCCCGGCATGGCGGCGGCGCGCATTTTGGTGGCGACAATGTCAGGATCAACAAGGTTGACGCGCAAGGGTGTGCCCTCCACCTCCTGCGCCCATGTCATCACCAGATGTTCCATGCCCGCCTTGGATGCGCCATACATGCCCCAATAGGCACGTGGGCGCAGCACCCGCCCAGTCGTTACAAACACCGCCCGTCCCGCATCGGAAGCGCGGAGCGGCGGATCGCAGCTGCGGATCAGGCGCCAGCTTGCGGTCAGGTTCACCGCCATCACTTCCGCCCAATCGCGCGGGTCTATATGCGCAACCGGCGTCAGCTTGTTCAAAGCGCCCGCATTATGCACAAGCATATCCAGTCGGCCGAAGCGTTCCACGATGGAAGGGCCGATCATGTCTATGTCTTTTTCGGCCTTTTGCAGATCAAAGGGCAGCAGCGTCGCGGGCTTGCCGCCGGCGCTGCGGATGGCGTCATCCACTTCTTCAAGCCCGCCCTGGGTGCGCGCCACCAGCACACATTGCGCGCCAAGCTTGGCCAGTTCCAGCGCCAGCGCCTCGCCGATCCCGCGTGAAGCGCCAGTGATCAGCGCAACGCGGCCTTCCAAAGCCGCCATGGTTATTGCCCCGCCGGTTGCAGCAGGGAAAGCTGCCGGTCCGAATTATCCATCCAATCCGTCAGCGGAATGGCATAATCGCCGGTGAAACAGGCGTCGCAGAAATGCGGCTTTTTGGGATCGCGTGCTGGCTGCCCAAGCGCGCGATAAAGCCCATCAAGCGAAATGAAGGCAAGACTATCCACGCCAATGATGCGCGCCATTTCGGCGATATCATGCTTGGCCGCCATTAGATCTGCGCGTTCAGGCGTATCAATGCCGTAATAGCAAGAATGCGTGGTGGGCGGGGAGGAGACGCGCATATGCACCTCAGTCGCCCCTGCCTGGCGCACCATTTCAACAATCTTGCGGCTGGTGGTGCCGCGCACGATAGAATCATCCACCAGTACCACCCGCTTGCCCTGCAACATGGCGCGATTTGCGCTGTGCTTCAGCTTCACGCCCAGATTACGGATCTGATCTGTTGGTTCAATGAAGGTGCGCCCGACATAGTGATTACGGATGATGCCAAGCTCAAACGGAATGCCCGCTTCCACCGCATAGCCCATGGCCGCCGGCACGCCGGAATCCGGCACCGGCACAATCAAATCCGCCTCAACGCCGCTTTCGCGCGCCAATTCGGCGCCGATGCGCTTGCGCGTTTCATAAACCGGCGTGCCTTCCATGACACTGTCAGGTCGCGCGAAATAGATATATTCAAAAATGCAGAAGCGGCTTTCGGTGCGGCTGAAGGGCTTGATGCTGCGCAAGCCGCTATCGTCAATCACCACCAATTCGCCAGCTTCGATGTCGCGCACAAACTCGGCGCCCACAATATCCAGCGCGCAGGTCTCAGACGCCAGCACCAACCCGCCATTGGGCAGCCGCCCCAATACCAAAGGCCGCACACCAAGAGGATCACGCGCCCCTATCAGCGCGCCATTATGCAAAGCAACCAGCGAATAGGCACCCTGCACCTGCTTCAGCGCATCAATCAGACGGTCAATCACGGTGGAATACAGGCTGATCGCGATCAGATGTATAAAAACTTCCGAATCCGTGGTGCTTTGGAACAGGCAACCGCGCCGCACCAGCACGCGCTTCAGCGCATAGGCATTGGTCAGATTGCCATTATGCGCCACTGCAAAACCGCCAAATTCAAAATCGGCATAAAGCGGCTGCACATTGCGCAGCGCCGTTTCACCCGTTGTCGCATAGCGATTATGCCCCACCGCATGCGGCCCGCGCAGCGATGCAATGACCTTGGCTTCGCCGAAATTATCGCCAACCAGGCCAAGCCCCTTATGGGCGTGGAACAGGCCCGCTTCATCGAGCGTAACAATGCCCGCCGCTTCTTGGCCGCGATGCTGCAACGCATGCAGTCCAAGCGCGGTCAGTGCCGCTGCGTCGCCAGAATTCCACACGCCGAAGACGCCACATTCCTCATGCGGCTTGTCATCGTCGAATTGTGCGACACGCGGCATGGGCAACCTCAATTCCGGCTGCGCGCGGGGGGGCGCAGCAATTCTTCAACAGTGGGCGAGCGTGGCAAGGGTGGTTCATTCAGGCGCGGGCGATATTCTGCCGGCATGGCTTCCACCAGCATATGGGCACCCTGCGACAGAAGCGGAAGGGACCGCGCTTCCAGCACCGGTTCCGGCCAGCGATCCCCCGGCAGCAACAATCCAGCGACAATATAGGCGACCACGAGCAGAAAGGCGCCACGCGCCGCGCCGAAAACCAGCCCCAGTACGCGGTCAATCCCGCCCAAGGCGGAATCCTGCACGCGATCCGCAACCGCATTGATCATCAACTTGAAGACTATCAGCGCGACCAGGAAAACCACGCCCGCGCCAATGGCTTCCGCAAGCCAGGGCGGCGTGAAATAGGGGTCGAGAAAGGGCTGAACCTGTTTGCGCGCCAACAGGGCCACCACTGCCGCACCAGCCCAGCCCGCCACGCCCAGCGCTTCGCGCACCAGGCCATGGAAAAAGGCAAGAATGGCCGACAGGGCGATCACCCCCAGCAGAATGATATCAACCCAATTCATCGGTCGTCCCTATACCCCTCGTAGACAGGCGCGTCACGTCTTGGCCTTTGTTGACAGAGTCTTTTCCGCAAAGCGGGCCACCAGATCGGCCAAATGGCCGATTTCTGAAAGCTCCATGCCTTCCGGTGCCGCCGCGGTGCGGCCGCCACGCGCCACCCGGCGCGGCAGGCTCGCACCAGAAAATCCCAGCTTGGCCGCTTCCCGCAGGCGCAATTCCGCCTGGGATACCTGGCGCACCTCACCCGAAAGCCCGACCTCGCCAAAATAAACCGCGCCTGAATCCGTGGGCCGGTCTGTCGCCGCCGAAATCAACGCCGCCGCCACCGCCAAATCCGCCGCCGGTTCAGTGATGCGCAAACCCCCCGCGATATTCAGATACACGTCATTCTGGCCGAGGCTCATGCCGCAACGCGCCTCCAGAACGGCGAGCAGCATGGAAAGCCGCCCGGAATCCCAGCCCACCACCTGCCGGCGCGGGGAACCACCCGAAGAAGGCGACAGCAGCGCCTGGATTTCGACCAGCACCGGGCGCGTGCCTTCAATGCCGGCGAATACCGCGGAGCCAGAGACATTGCCGCGCCGTTCCGCCAAAAACAGCGCCGATGGATTGGCCACTTCAACCAGGCCGCGATCGGTCATTTCGAAAACGCCGATTTCATCCGTCGCGCCAAAGCGGTTCTTTACCGCGCGCAGAATACGGAATTGATGCCCGCGGTCGCCTTCGAAATAAAGCGTCGCATCCACCATATGTTCCAGCACACGCGGCCCCGCCAGCGTGCCTTCCTTGGTGACATGCCCCACCAGCACCAAGGCAAAGCCGCGCGATTTGGCCAGCCGGATCAATTCAGCCGCGCAAGCGCGCACCTGCGCGACGGTCCCCGGTGCTGAATCCAGCGCATCCAGCCAAGCCGTCTGGATCGAATCCATCACCACCAGCGCGGCATCTGTTTCCTGTTCCAGGCTGGCGCCGATATCGCGCAAGGCCGAGGCAGCGGCCAATTCCATGGGGCTATCGGAAAGCCCAAGGCGGGCTGCGCGCAGCCTGACCTGCTCCACCGCTTCTTCGCCCGAGATATAAAGCACCCGCCGCCCGGCTGAGGCGAGCCGGGCCGCCGCTTGCAGCAAAATGGTGGATTTGCCGATGCCGGGGTCGCCCCCCACCAGCACGGCAGAGGCCGGCACAAAGCCACCGCCCAAAACGCGATCCAGTTCCGCAATGCCGGTGACGATGCGCGGCGGGGGCGCGCTTTCGCCCTTCAGGCCAACAAATTCAACGCGGCGCCCGCCGGCGGTTTTGGCGGCGGGGCCGGGGCCGCGCGGGGCGGTGGTTTCCTCGATCAGTGTATTCCAATCGCCACAGGCATCGCAGCGCCCCTGCCATTTGGGGCTGACCGCCCCACAGGCTTGGCAAACGAAACGGCTGCGATCCTTGGCCATTCAGGCGCGCGCGCGGATCAGATGATCTTCGTGCGGATATCGCCCACACCTTCAACAAAACCTTCCAGCACATCGCCGCGCACCACGGCGGCGACCCCTTCCGGCGTGCCGGTCATGATCAGGTCTCCGGGGGCGAGTTCCACCAGTTCGGACAGATTGGCGATGACTTCGGAGACGGACCAGATCAGCTTGGACAAGTCAGAGGTCTGCGTGACCTTGCCATTCACCTTGAGTTCGATCTTGCCCTTGGAAGGGTCAATTCCGGCGGCGGGCACCAAAAGGCCCATGGGGGCGGATTTGTCGAAACCCTTGCCCATATCCCAGGGGCGGCCGGTCTTTTTCGCCTCATTCTGGATATCGCGGCGGGTCATGTCCAAGCCGGCGCAATAGCCCCAGACATGGGAAAGCGCGTCAGCGACCGAGATATTGCGCCCACCGCGACCAATGGCGACCACTAGCTCCATTTCATGGTGCAGCGATTTGGTGACGGACGGGTAAGGCATATCCGCGCCATTGATCAGCACGGAATCCGCCGGCTTGGCGAAATAAAAGGGCGGTTCGCGGGTTGGATCGCTGCCCATTTCGATCGCGTGTTCAGCATAGTTGCGGCCCACGCAAAAAATCCGACGCACCGGGAAAAGCGCGTCACTGCCTTTTATCGGCAGCGCGGCAACGGGCGGGGGCGGGAAGACATAGGAAACCATGTGAGCAACTCCTTCGGGCCTTTACGGTCGCTATAGCCCTAGCCGGGGCGCACCGGAAGGCGGGGCAGCGGCTTTGCGTGTTAAGTGAGCATGACGGCGCATCTGTCTGAGGCACCAAGATTCCGACCAAACAAAAACGCCCGGTCAGGGGGGTGACCGGGCGCTACTTTGTATTTTCCGATCGGAAAGGTCGGGCGAGCCGGCAGGGGATGCCGGGATCGCGACCGCCGGCAAAGCCATGGCCGACAAGGATTTTCTAGAACATTTGGACGAAAAAGCAAAGCCCCAAAAGCGGTGGCCCCGCGTGAAGAAACCGTTTCACTCCGCCGCAGCGGCAAGCTTCGTCCCGGCATGGGCGGCGGCGGCGCGGCCAAAGGCCTCGAAGATCGCGCGGCTATCGGCATCACGCTCCCAGTCATATTCGGGGTGCCATTGCACGCCAATCGCGAAGCCGCGCGCGCCTTCAACGCGCACCGCTTCTACCGTACCATCCGGTGCCCAGCCTTCCGCAACCAGCCGCGGCGCCAGGCGCTGCACCGCCTGGTTATGCAGAGAATTCACAGCAAGCCGAGCCGCGCTGCGCGATGGTGCCGTGAGCGCCGCGGCGAGCGCGCCGGCGCCGTCAATCCGCACAAGATGCGCCTTGCCGGTGCGTACCAGGGGGATTTTCTGATCAGATGGCGTGGAATGATCCATCCGCCCGGGCAAATCCTGCACGCGCTGATCCAGGCTGCCACCCAGCGCCACATTCAATTCCTGCATGCCGCGACAAATCGCGAGCAAGGGTAAACCCGCAGCAATGGCAGCGCGGATCAAGGGCAGGGTGGTTGCATCGCGGTCCTGATCTTCCGGCGTGCCCTCGGCATGAGGGGGGCCATCATAATGGCCCGGCCAGACATTAGATCGGCTGCCGGTCAGGATCAGACCATTGATATGAGCCAGGTAATCCTCTGCCGCGTCCTGACCGGCTGCGGGCAGTAGCACCGGGGTGCCGCCCACCGGGCCGGTCACCACGCGCACATAGCTGTCAGACGCCGCGTGATTGGGCGTTCCGAAGATGCCGAAGGGCTTTATGCAGCAGGAAATGCCAATTAGGGGTCTCATGGGGCATTACATTTCCGCGACACAGTGGCGGGATCAAGGCGATTCGGTTGATTTGCGAAGAATTTTTTTGGGGTAAGGTCGCAAGTGTCACGACTTCACGTCAACGGCGGCGCGATCCAGCGCTGAAAGCCGGGCCTTTCGCCAAGTTTGGCATACCAGCGCGCCAGGGTGGGGAATTCCGGCATGCCGGGCAGGCGCACTTCAGGGCCGAACCAGCGGCGCGCGTAACAACCCAAAACAATATCGGCGATGGTCATGGTCGCGCCATCCAGATACGGCCCGCCATGGCGCGCGATCCAGCTATCAACTATCGCCCAGCATTCGCCGGCTGCCTGCGCTGCCGCTTCAATCTGCGCCATGTCGCGCTTCTCAGGCGGCGTGCGCACCAGGCCCCAGAACAGATTGCGTTCCGCCGGGCCAAGGGTAGTTAGCTGCCAATCCATCCAGCGGTCCGCCGAAGCGCGTGCTGCCGGGTCCGCCGGGTAAAGCGGGCTTTGGTATTTCATCCCCAGATACCGCAGCACGCTATTCGATTCCCACAGCACGAAATCGCCATCTTCCAAAGTCGGCACACGGCCATTTGGGTTCATGGCGCGGTAATCCGCATCATTCACCCGGCCATGTTCCATGCCGGCATCCACGCGATCATAAGCCTGCCCGAGTTCGTCGAGCATCCACAGCACCTTCTTCACATTGATCGAATTGGTGCGGCCCCAAAGCTTCAACATCTCAGCGCCTTTTCGCTTCAATGGCGTCCCAGATGGCGCGTTCCAGATACACGCCATCAAAGCGCGCCAATTCCTGCAAACCGGTTGGGCTGGTGACGTTGATTTCGGTCAGGTAGCCGCCAATCACGTCAATGCCGACAAAGATCAGGCCGCGCGCCTTCAATTCGGGCCCGATGCGCGCGCAGATTTCCCGCTCTCGCTCGGTCAGCTTGGTGGGTTCCGCCCGGCCACCGACATGCATATTGGACCGCGCCTCACCCGCTGCCGGCACGCGATTGATCCCGCCCATGGCAACGCCATCCACCAGGATGATGCGCTTATCACCTTCCCGCACCGCGGGCAGGTATTGCTGGATCATGAGCGGTTCGCGCGAGCGTTCCGTGAAAAGTTCCACCAGCGCATTCATGTTCGGATCATCGGGACGGAGGTGAAACACGCCCGCGCCGCCATTGCCGAAAAGCGGCTTGATGATGATGTCGCCATGTTCCGCCCGGAAGGCTGCGATGCGGCGGCGGTCAGCGGTCACCATCGTAACCGGCATCAAATCCGGGAAATGCGTGACGAACAGCTTTTCCGGCGCATTGCGCACCTGGGCGGGATCATTCACCACCAGGGTCTTGGGGTGGATATGTTCCAGGATATGGGTGGCCGTGATGTAGCCCATGTCAAAGGGCGGGTCTTGGCGCATCAGCACCACATCGGCATCGCGGCCAAGGTCCAGCTCCTCCTCCGCGCCGAAGGTGAAGTGGTTGCCATATTCGCGCCGGAGGGCGATGGGCCGCGCCCAGGCAGTCACGCGCCCGCCGCGCAGGGCCAAATCCCGGACATGGTAATGCCAGAGCTTATGGCCCCGCGCCTGGGCTTCCAGCATCAGGGCGAAGGTGGAATCGCCATCAATATTAATGGTTTCGATCGGGTCCATCTGGACCGCAACGCGCAGGGAAGTCGTCATGGCAATGATCCTGATTCTTAGCTTTCAGGGGGTCTTGAAGCCGAGAAAGCGGCGCCGCGCCAGCCCGGGGCAGGGCTGGCCGAAGCCTAGCGCATTAAAAAACCCCAACAAGCTTATTGCCTTTCCCACGATGCCCTGCGTAACCTTACCCAAGTAATATCACGGATGCCGCTCAAGGCCCGGACAAAACGGAGGAGATCAGGTTCATGTCAGGAATTAAAAGACGCGATTTGTTGCTCGCAGGCGCGGGTGTTGCAGCGGGCGGCGTTCTGTCCGCCCCCATGGTCCATGCCCAAGGCACCGGCGGCACGCTGCGCTGCGGCTTCTGGGACCATTGGGTGCCCAATGGCAATGTGGTGATGCGCGAGCTTTGCGCCGAATGGGGCCGGGCCAATCGCGTTGATGTGCAGATGGATACCGTAACGTCCAACGGCAACCAGATCCTGCTGACCATCAATGCCCAGGCGCAGTCGCGCACCGGCTATGATTTGATGTCCTTTCCTGCCTGGGAGCCAAGCAACCACCAGCGCATGCTTGAACCGGTTGATGATGTCATGCGCAACCTGACCCAGAAGTATGGCGCGGTTACTCCAGCGGCTGAATATCTGGGCAAGCCTGGTGGCAATTGGGTGGCCATCCCAGCCGTTGCTGGTACGCAGTTGAAGCCCGCTTGTGTGCGCTTTGACCTGATGCAGCAGCATGCCGGCATTGACATTCGCGCCATGTGGCCGGCCCAGAACGCCGCCGGCCCCACCGCTGGTCAATGGAATTGGGAAACCTTCGCCAAGGCCGCAGAAGCCTGCCACAAGGCCGGCTTTGCCTTTGGCCTGCCGATGGGCAGCTTTACCGATGCGGTGGATTGGGTCGGCTCGCTTTTCGCGTCCTACGGTGCCTTCCTGATGGATGACAAGGGCGCCATCACGGTGCGTAACAATGCCAAGCTGCGTGCTGCGGTGGAAATGTGCGCCCGCATCAGCCGCTTCCTGCCGAATGATGTCTGGGCCTGGGATGATGGCGGCAATAACCGCGCGCTGATTTCTGGCCGTTCGGCGCTGGTCTTCAACCCGCCTTCAGCGTGGGCGGTGGCAAAGCGCGATGCGCCGCAAGTGGCGGAAAATTGCTGGACGGTGCCGATGCCGGCCGGGCCAGAAGGGCGCTTCGCGCCTTATCTGCCTTATTTCTGGGGTATCTGGAACTTCAGTCGCAATAAGGGCGCGGCCAAGGCCTTCCTGGAATGGCTGTCTGATCGCGCCCAGGCGGAACGCCAGACCAATGGGTCCGGTGGCTATGACATTCCGCCCTTCACCAGCATGTCAGACTTTAAGGTTTGGGAAACCGAAGGCCCGCCGGTTGGTTCAGTCTATAACTACCCGGTGCGCGCGCACCATAATTCGCGTACCTCCATCGCCATGGCGCCCGCGCCGGCAGCAATGGCGGTGCAGATGTATAATCAGGGCCTGAATACCAAGCTCATTGCCCGCATCGTGCAGGGTGGTGAATCGGTGGATCAGGCGCTGGGTTGGGTTGAGCGCGAGCTGAATACCATCCGCCGGGGCGGCTGACCGCGCATGACGGGCGGCGCCACGCCGCCCGTCTTTCATTTCAGGAAAGGTTCAGCCCATGGCCGCTGACGCCAGCATGGCGCCGACTATGACACCTGCGCCCGGTTCGGGGCGCGCATCAACCCTGCAACGCCTTGCGCGGCGGCGGTCAACCATTGCCGTTTTAATGACTACGCCCTTGCTTGTGGTACTGTTAGGCTTGGTTGCCTATCCGGCAGGTTACGGGATTTACCTTTCCACACTCAATCGCCGCATGACCGGCTTTATGGAAGCCGAATGGCTGCCCACTGGTCTCGGCAATTTTGAAATTCTGTTCGAAAGCGAAACCTTCTGGGCCGTTGCCCTGCAATCCTGCATTTTCGCCATCACCGCGGTGATCCTGAAGGCGCTGATCGGCTTTTGGCTGGCCCACATGCTGAACGACATCCCAGCTAAGGGGCAACGCAAATGGCGCGGCATGCTGCTGATTCCCTGGGTTATTCCGCCGGCGCTTTCTACGCTTGGCTGGTGGTGGATGTTTGACCCTTCCTATTCTTCCATAAATTGGCTGTTCCAGGTGGTCGGCATTGCGGAAGTGCCCTGGCTTGGGGAGAAATGGTGGGCACGGCTTTCCATCATCATCGTCAATGTCTGGTATGGCGCGCCGTTTTTCATGATCATGTATTTGGCAGCACTTAAATCCGTGCCCGAACAGCTTTATGAGGCCGCCGCCATTGATGGCGCCTCAAGCTGGCAGCGCTTGCGTTATGTGACTTTGCCGATGATGGCGAACATCATATCCATCACGGTATTGTTCAGCCTGATCGTTACCTTCGCCAATTACGACATTGTGCGCGTGCTGACCAATGGCGGGCCACGTGATCTGACGCATGTTTTTGCGTCCTACGCGTTCCAGGTAGGTATTCTTTCGGGCAATATCCCGCGTGGTGCTGCGGTTAGCCTGTTCATGTTTCCGATCCTGGCGATTTGCGCCTTTTTCGTCCTGCGCGGCGTCACCCGCCGCAACAAGGAGCAGATGTAATGTCCGCGACCCCCACAAGCCGTCGCGATCTGCCCGGTATTTATAGCAAAGCGGGATCGCTCCGTGCTGAACGGCGCTGGGCGCTGATCTGGGCCTATATTTCGCTGATCATATCCGCGGCCATCCTTCTCATGCCGCCGGTTTATATGCTGATCACCAGTTTCAAAACCAGCCGCGAGATTGCTGATCAGAACGGCAACCCCTGGATCGTGCGCGATCCGACACTTGGTAATTATTGGGCGCTGATTGCCGATCCGATGTTCCAAGGCTTCTTCTTCAATAGCGTCATCATTACCCTGGTGGTGGTAGTGCTGACCATGGTGATTTCGATCCTGGCTGCCTTCGCACTTTCGCGTATGCGCTTCTGGGGCAGCCAAGTTTTGGCAACAGGCGTCTTCCTGACCTATCTAGTGCCAGATACGCTGCTGTTCATTCCGCTCTATCAGATTGTGGGCGGGCTTGGCTTGCTCAATTCCATCTGGGGCCTGATCCTGGTCTATCCGACGCTAACCGTGCCTTTCTGCACCTGGATCATGATTGGCTATTTCGCGTCCATCCCAAAGGAATTGGATGAAGCGGCGCTGATTGATGGCGCCACCTGGCCGCAAATGCTGATGAAGATTTTTATTCCCGTAGCGCTGCCTGGCATTATTGCGGCGACGATCTTCGCCTTCACGGTTTCCTGGGCAGCTTTTGTTTATCCCACCGCCTTCATCACCACGCCGGATCAGATGCCGCTCACCATCGGCGTTGTATCGCAGCTGGTGCGTGGGGATACTTTCGCCTGGGGGCAGATCATGGCAGGGGCCTTACTGGCCGCGCTACCGCCAGTGATCGTGTACGCCTTCCTCATGGATTATTACATCGCCGGCCTGACCGCCGGCGCGACCAAGGGTTGAACAAACATGGCTCAGGTATCGCTTCGCAAGATCGTCAAGGCCTATGAAGGCGGCGTTCAGGCGGTCAAAGGCATTGACCTTGAAATCGCCGACCACGAATTCGTCGTGTTGGTCGGGCCTTCGGGCTGCGGCAAATCCACCACGCTCCGCATGATTGCCGGGTTGGAGGAAATCACCTCAGGCGATATCGCCATTGGCGGCACACTGGTGAATGACATCCCACCGCGGGATCGTGACATCGCCATGGTGTTCCAGAATTACGCGCTTTATCCGCATATGAGCGTTTACGACAATATGGCCTTTGGCCTGATGCTTCGGAAATTCCCGAAGGCGGAAATTGATCGCCGCGTAAAGGAAGCCGCGCGCATTCTGGACATCACGCCGCTGCTGGAACGCAAGCCCAAGGCGCTTTCGGGTGGGCAGCGCCAACGTGTTGCCATGGGCCGAGCCATTGTGCGTGACCCAAAGGTCTTTCTGTTCGATGAGCCTCTTTCCAATCTGGATGCCAAGCTGCGCGTGCAAATGCGCACCGAAATCAAGAAGGTGCATCAGACGGTGAATACCACCACTGTCTATGTGACGCATGACCAGGTGGAAGCCATGACCTTGGCTGATCGGGTTGTGGTCATGAATCACGGCATCATCGAACAAGTCGGGCCGCCGCAAGAACTATATCACCACCCGGCAACGAAATTCGTGGCGGGCTTCATCGGCAGCCCTTCGATGAATTTCATTCCCGCCAGGCTGGAACAGGCTTCGGGCGCGCTCCGCCTGCATTTGCCGCATGATATTGTGCTGGATGTGCCGGCGGCACGCACCGCGCTCTATCAGCCCCATGCCGGCAAGGATGTGCTGTTCGGCATTCGCCCCGAACACCTGACGGATAACAAGGCGACGGATAAATCCAACACCGCACCCGTCACGCTGAAGCCCGAAGTGATTGAACCCATGGGCATGGAAACGCTGGTGCATTTCAAGCTGAATGGCACAGAAGTCTCCGCGCGGCTGGACCCGGCAACCCCGGCTGCCGTTGGCGCGCCGCTGTCACTGATTGCGCATATGGATCAGATGCATCTGATTGACCCCACCACTGATAAGGTTCTGTGATGAAACGCCTTGAAGGAAAAACCGCCTGGGTCACCGGGGCGGGCAGCGGCATTGGCCGCGCAATTGCCATTTCATTTGCGGCCGAAGGTGCCAAGGTTGCTCTGACAGGCCGGCGCGTTG
>JBILPX010000249.1:0-5042 GCA_044373565.1 Roseomonas sp. | reverse complement strand
CACGGGATCGCGCGTGGCATCGCCGGCAATGGCGAGCGACCAATCGAGATCAGCAAGCCGCGCGAGCGCCCGCAGCAGCACATCATGGCCCTTGCGCGGCACCAACATGCCGACACTCAAAATGGCGCAGCCGGGGCCGGCGGAGCCGATGGCGCGCGGCGCGGCATCCGTTCCTGGTTCGACTACGGTGATACGCGCGGCGTCCACACCAAAACCTTCCGGCAAATCGCGCGCCGTGAGGGTGGAGGTGGTGATGATGCGCGCGCAGGCGCTGAACAACACGCGTTCGGCGGCTTTGAGGGCTTCACGCCGGCCGTCGGGGGCGCCGGGCTCGAGCGCGGTTGGGTGATGGATCAGCGCCGTTGCGCGTCGCTTCGTGAGGTCATCGGCCAGCGGCAAAAAGGCGGGCAAGCCCAGGCCATCAATCACAATGCGCGCATCAGCGGGAATCTCGGCCAAGGCAACGCGCGCGGCTTCAGTAGCGTTGGCATCGGGGAAGGGGTGGCACCCGGCCAATTCCACCACACGCACTTCTTGCCCCAGCGCCCGCAGCCCTTCGACCATGCGGCGATCATAGATATAGCCGCCGGAAATCGCGCTGAAGGGCGCGGGGACGATAAGGTGGATGGCGCCGGTCATGGGGTGCTTTGGGTACCTTGCTGATGCGCCCAAGGGTCTATCACTGCTATGCCACAGCCGGCAAAATCCGCGGTATTGCGCGTGGCGATGGCGGCACCTTGGGCGCGGGCGGTGGCGGCGATTTGGCCATCGGCGAAGCTGATTGGGCGGCCCGCAGCGCGGCGTTCCAAAAATACCAGCACGAAGGCTTGGGCAGCATTGCTGTCAAAAGGCAGGATGCGGCCCGCGAAATCCTCGGTGATCATGGCATCTATCGCGGCCATCAATTGATCGCGCCGCTTGCCGGCGGGCAACATGGCGGCACCGCGGCGCAATTCAGCCTCTCCAATCGCGCTCAAGTACAAAGCGGCGGCGTCCTGCGCAGCGAACCAGGTCAGCACGGCCTCGGATGGTGCGGGGCGCATGAGTTCTGAAACCACATTGGTATCCAGCAGAATCATGGGGGCACTTCAATCGAGGCGCGGCGGCGCCTGCATGGCCTCGCGCGGCGGCAGGTCCAGCTCAACGCCGCCGAGTGCGGCGAAGCGGCGATGGATGGCCAGCCCCAGATCGGCGGTGGGGGCCGGGCGGCTCATGGCTTGGCGCAGGATATCGCGCGCCTCTTCTTCCATGGAGCGGCCATGTTCGGCGGCGCGAATACGCAGGCTGCGCTTCAGCGCCTCATCCAGATTGCGAATGGTGATGCTGGCCATAAAGAGCCCCTATCTGATGCAATCAATGTAATCATTGATTGCACTGCAATCAAGCGAGGCGTTGGCAGCGATCAGCTCAAGCCGCCGGCTCCGCACCTGGTGCGGCTTCATAGGCTGCCCAAGCAATATGGCTTTCGCGCAAAAGCACCTTGAGCCCCGTGACCGCCTTGCCGCCCGCGCCAAGCCGGCCATCGGCCAGCGCGGCAGACAGGCAGCGATGGATATGCAGGCAGAGATGTTCAGTCGTGGTGTTCTGCCCGGCAAAGACCGGTTCCGCATCCAGATTGCGATAATCAAACCCGTCCAGGATGTGGCGGAGTTCTACCTTCGCGGCGGCGATATCCACCAGCAGGTTCAGCGGGTCGAGCTTTGGCGCGCGGAATTCCGCCTCAACAATGAAGGTGGCGCCATGCAGGCGCTGGGCGGGGCCGAATTCCGCGCCGCGGAAGGAATGGGCGATCATGACGTGATCAACGACGGTCAGGCTGAACATGGGCGGGGTTTATCCTGTGCGGTTCGGCGCTTCATGCACCATAGGTCACCAGCGGGCAAAGCGGCGCGGGCTGGCCGGGGGCGGGGTTGAGCAAGCCAGGCAGGGCTTGGGGCAAATCCTGGAAGGGCGTGGCGGGGCCGACCAGCGCTTCTAGTGCCGGGTCCGCCAGCAGCGCCAACGCCTGGGCCATGCGTTCGCCGTAGCTGCGGCGTCCGCGCATGGCGGGTGCGACGGCGCCGACCTGGCTTGAGATCAGGCGCAGGCGGCGGGAATGAAACGCCTCACCCAGTGGCAGCGCGACTTCCTGCGCCCCGAACCATGAGGCTTCGATGATACGCGCTTCAAACGCTGCGCAGTGCAAAGCCTGACGCAGCCCAGCGGGATTGGCGCTGGCATGGATGATCAATTCTTGCTCGGAGGGTGCGGCTTCCGGGGCGGCGAATTGGATGCCAAGCGCCTCCGCAATGGCGCGGCGCGATGCATCGGGGTCAATGATTGTCACCGCCATGGCCGGGATGCGCGCGAGCAGATAGGCCACCAGCAGCCCAACCACGCCAGCACCAATCACCAAGGCGCGTTCGCCGGGCAAGGGTTGAGCGTCCCACAGAATATTCAGCGCGGTTTCCATATTGGCGCCGAGAACAGCGCGGTGATCTGGCACCGCATCCGGGATAGGCACGCACATGGCCGCGGGGGCCAGGAAAATGTCCTGATGCGGATGCAGGCAGAACACGCGCTTGCCTTGCAACGCCGCGGGGCCTTCGGCAACGCGCGCCACGGCTGAGTAGCCATACTTCACCGGGAAGGGGAAATCGCCGGCCTGCAAGGGGCAGCGCATCGCGCCCCATTGGTTTTCCGGCACCTTGCCTGCCAGCACCAGCCGTTCCGTGCCGCGCGAAATGCCCGAAGCCAGCGTGCGCGCCAGCACCTGATCCGGCGCGCGGGCGGGCAGGGTCTCGGGGCGGATTTCGGCGACACCGGGGGCAATAGTCCATAAGGCGCGCGCGCTGGTCATGGATGGCCCCCGGGCTTGGCGCGATCAAGCGCCGCATCAATCAGGATATCGGGCGCGATATCATGCACGCGCCAAGTAAAGCGCAGCCCATCAGCAATGCGCGCCACTTCCGGCAAGGTGAAGGCCGGAATGCCGGAACCCAGCAGCACCGGCGCCACGGTGACATGCAGCCGATCAAGGCAGCCAGCCGCCAGAAAGCGCGAAACCGTAAGCCCGCCGCCTTCAACGAAAATGCGCGTGGCACCGCGCGCTTTGAGCGCCGCGAGCAAGGGCGGGATGGCGAGACCTCCGCCAGCAACGCGCGGCAGGCGCAGCACTGCGGCCATGCCATGATGCTCTGCCCCGCCGGCATCCGCGGCGCAGACCAGTAGGGTCGGCGGCCCGCCTTGGAAAATGCCGTAATCAGCCGAGAGTTTGCGATCCGTATCCAGCACGACGCGGAGTGGATCCGGCCCCGATACTTCGCGGGTGGTGAGGCGCGGATTGTCATGACGCACCGTGCCCGCGCCCACCACCACGGCGTGGCAGAGTGCGCGCAGCCGATGCGTGTGCAGGATATCGCCCGGCCCGCCGATCCATTGGCTTGACCCGGCGGCAGTGGCGATGCGGCCATCCAGCGTTTGCGCCAACCGCCCGATCACGCGGCAGCCATCAGGGGCTGAGGGTGGTGCAAGCACCGGGCCGAATAGCGCGGCAAGCGGGCCATCGGGCATGGCTGCGCCCGTGCCATCGCGCAGCGCGAGCAAGGCTGACCAATCGGCGTCGGGGGCGGTGGGTTCCATCGGCGCCTAAATGCCTGAGCGCGGCGTGGTGCGCCAGAGCATCCTTGCTTCAGGGCGCCGCCAGATTGATCGCAAAAAACGGCAGCAGCGCCTGCATGATCAGCCCCGCGAGCACCGGCAGGAAAAAGGACGACGCCAGGCGCATCGCCACAAAGCGCCAGCCCAGCACCGGGTATTCCCAAGTCAGAATCCGGTGCAGCGCATAGACCGACCAGGCAGTCAGCAGCGCGGTCATTTGCGCGACGCCCGCACCCGCCTTGCTGAAGGTGATCACCAGCGGGAAGGTCACGAAGGGCCCTCCCGGCATGATCCCGCCTGCCAAGGACGCGATCATGATGCCGCTGAGGCCGGAATCATCGCCAAGCCATTCGGTGGCGATATCGGCCGGCACTAGCTCCGACAAGAACGCCGCCATCGGCAGCGCCACGCAGAACATGGGCAGGATGCGCCAAAAACCGCGATTGGTCTCGACCACGGCGCGCCGTGCTTGGGGCATGCCGCGGCGCATGCAAAGCGCCAGCACAGCCAGCGCTATCACCCAAAGGATGATCTGCGGCCCGCTCATTTCGGCGGCTCCCAGGCGATGGGCACGCGCCGCGCGATCCAGCCTGCGATCATTGGCATGGGGAAGGTGATCAGCGTGCGGAGCAGCGCGAAATCAAGGCCCAGCAGCGGCGCCTCATAGACCAGTAGTTTTTGGAAGCCATTCAGCGACCAGGCCAGGATGAAGGCGACCAGCGCGCCCCGATCCGCCCCGGCGCCGGCCAGCACCAACACCAGCGGAAAGGCGGCCATGGGCCCGCCCGGGGAAAGGGTGCCGACCAGCGTTGCGATAAACAGCCCAAAAATCCCACTTTCCGCCCCCATCAAGCGCGCCAGCGCATCCGGGGAGAGCAATTGCCGAAGTGCGGCGGCCAGAAGCAGCCCGGCGACGAGTGATGGGATGATAAACAGGAACAAGTCCCAGGCATGCCAAAGCGCCGCCATGAAGGCCTCGGCACCCCGCAATTGAAGGGTGGCAAGCCCGGCCGTGACGGCAATCAGGGAGATGACCACGAGCGAGGCGTGGCGGCGGAGCGCATGTAACACGCGGGCAAACTGCAAGACTGCGGCGCATGGCGCAAGAGAGGGCGGAGGGAGGTACAACCTCCCCCCGAACTCGCCCGCTGATAACGGGAAGGATGCGACGCGATGGGGATCCAGCCACACCCAACAGGAACAAAAAAAGAACTATCAGCTTTTTGTGGGGTCTGGCAAGCCCCTCATTTGATCGCATTTTCCGAGCCGCCGGGCATTCCACCCGGCTTGAAAATGCTTCTGTTTTTGGGTCGCATTTTCCGAGCCGTCGGGTGTTCCACCCGCCTTGAAAATGCTTCTGTTTTTGGGTCGCATTTTCCGAGCCGTCGGGTGTTCCACCCGCC